>NZ_CP146069.1:2589170-2746991 GCF_037023735.1 Roseovarius sp. S88
GCAAGCGGTTAGGCAGAGGGGAAGGCAACGCGCGAAATGATAGCCGTGCCAGCGGCGGACCGGGGGACGGCGCGGCTACGCTTTGATCGGCAGCACTTTATCGCAGCCAAACTCCCCTAACGAATAATCGGCACGCCTACGTTAACAAAGCGACGGCCCAAACGGGCCGGTCCGTCGCTGGCACGGCGGCGCGTTCCGCGCCTTGATTCCGTGCTTGGTTGAGGTGGTTGAAACTCTAAGGCGCTATTCTCACCTAGACGACACCTATTGGTTTCTTTGACCGAAGCTCATAACATCCACACCTGAACCAAGTCTGAAAAGAGATCCTAAGTGAGCTTGGCACATATTAACTCAGTACGACCCGCCCTAGAAAAATCGCATTGGGTGATCTTGAGTGAGAATCTTGTCGAAGACTCTCAACAAACCGCTCTCTGGAGGATTTCGCGACCTGACGGCTCACACCAACTTACCATAGTCTTTTGGGGTGGTTGGGACGGAGACGGACTTGAACTAATTCCGTATGAAAAAAGCATTGCCTGCTCAATTCTGGAGTTTCCAGAAATCGAAGCATACTTCGGCAAGTTTCACAAAACTTGGCCGAAAACTCTTAAGGAGTTTATTGGTGAGATAAACAAACTTGGTTGAGGCGACTTTTGGTTTGATGAATCCCCTCAACTCTCGCTCAGCGCCACCTTCATGTCCTTGACCTGGTAGATCACCTCGCCATCAGCCTCTACACGCCCATCGGCGACACCCATGGTCAAACGCCGGGTCTGCACCGCCTTGGTGAAATCCACGTAATAGGTCAGCATCTTGCGATCCGGCCGCACCATGCCGGTGAGCTTCACTTCCCCCACGCCCAGCGCATAACCGCGCCCCTGCCAGCCGCGCCAGCCGAGGTTGAAGCCGGTGAGCTGCCAAAGCCCATCCAGCCCAAGACAGCCCGGCATGATCGGATTGCCGGGAAAATGACAGTCGAAAAACCAAAGATCAGGTTTGATATCAAACTCGGCCACCACATGGCCCTTGCCATGCGCCCCGCCATCGCCGCTGATATCGGTGATCCGGTCCATCATCAGCATCGGCGGCTCAGGCAATTGCGCATTCCCGGGGCCAAAAAGCTCGCCCCGCGCGCATTTCAGCAGGTCGTCTTTGTCGAAACGGCTCGGGTAGTTGGCCATGAGTAAGGCCCTTTCTGGGTCGTCAATTGCGTTCTTTGTTCCTCTAGCACCGAGGAAAACCCGCACGCAAGCCCGACCACCGCACGTTGCGTGGTCGAAAGTGTTTGAAATTGTACCGAGTCAGACCCTATATTGTGCGGTGTAAAAGGAAAGTGACATGTCGATCACCAAAGCTGAAACACGCGGATCAGAATGGCTCTCAGGGGCCGGGTTGCGCCCCACGCGGCAACGTGTGGCACTTGCCGCATTGCTGATCGGCGACGGGCAGCATCGCCATGTCACAGCAGAAAGCCTGTTCACGGCGGTGCAGAAAACCGGTGCAAGGGTGTCACTGGCCACGGTTTACAACACATTGCGTGCGTTTTGTGACGCGGGGCTTCTGCAGGAAGTCATGGTCGACGGCTCAAAAAGCTATTTTGACACCAACACGCATGACCACCCGCATTTCTTCTGGGAAGGCGAAGAGCGCCTGACCGATGCTCCAGCGGATCAGTTGCAGATTTCGCGCTTGCCGGACGCGCCCGAAGGGGCCGAGATCGCCAGCGTGGATGTGGTCATCCGCCTGCGCCGCACCGCCTCCTAAACAATTAACATGCGTGCCATCAGCTATGAGGTCTTTGGATCAGCCCAAGATGTGCTGGTGCTCGGTGATATAGAGCCCCCCGCCCCGGCTCCGGGCGAAGTCCTTGTGCGGGTGTCTTTCTCCGGTGTGAACCCGTCTGATGCCAAAGCCCGCGCAGGTGCGCGGCCTGGCGTTACGAAACCCGCCTTCCCGCGCATCATCCCGCACTCGGATGGCTCTGGCATGATCGAAGCCGTGGGCGACGGTGTATCCGAAGGCCGTATTGGTGAGCGGGTCTGGATCTGGAATGGTCAATGGCAGCGCCCCTTTGGCACTGCGGCAGGATATATCGCCCTGCCAGCCGATCAGGCCGTCCCGCTGCCGGATGGCATCTCTCTGGAAACCGGCGCAGCACTTGGCATTCCCGGTCTGACCGCCTGTCACACTGTCTTCGGTGGTGGCGATATCGCAGGTCAAACCTTGCTGATCTCTGGCGGCGCCGGATCGGTCGGCCACAACGCGGTGCAACTGGCCAAATGGGGCGGCGCGAAGGTGATCGCCACGGCCTCAGCAGGCGCAGCCGAGTATGTCAAAGCCGCCGGTGCGGATGTGGTTCTGGACTATGCTGATCCCGATCTGACCGCGCAGATCATGGATGCGTCCGACGGCGGCATCGACCGCGCGGTGGAAGTCGAATTTGGCCAAAACGCGGGCCTTCTGGCTGAGGTCATGAAACCACTCAGCACCATCGCCACCTACGGCTCGGGCAAGGCAATGACCCCGGAAATGCCGTTCGGCCCCTATCTCTTCAAGGCGCTCAAGATCGACATCACGCTGATCTACGTCCTGCCTGCGCCCGAACGCACCGCCGCGATTGAGCGTTTGCACAGGGCGATGACCGACGGGGCCTTCACCCCATCCATCGACACAACCCTGCCGTTGAAGGACTGTGCCACTGCCCATGACCGCGTCATGCAACCCGGTCGGCGCGGGTCGGTTTTGCTGCGCCTCTGAACGTCAGGCAAAACCCGCTTTCCCCCCGACCCAGACATGCCACTCTGCCGACAAACCCCGACCTGCGGAGGGACCATGCCCATTACCACCTGCGTATTTGACGCCTATGGCACGCTTTTTGATGTCGCCGCCGCCGCCCGCAACGTGGCCTCTGAACCGGGACGTGAAGCTTTTGCCAAACACTGGCCCGCCATCGCATCGCATTGGCGGCTGAAACAGTTGCAATACACCTGGCTGCGGGCGGTGATGGATGAACACACGGATTTCTGGGATGTCACACAGGATGGTCTCGACTGGGCGCTTGAGGCCGAAGGGTTGGCGGATGACCCCACCCTGCGCGACCGCCTGTTGCAGCTCTATTGGGAGCTGGAGGCCTATCCGGAAGTGCCCGCCATGCTGCATGCACTCAAAGACAAAGGCATGAACACCGCGATCCTCTCCAATGGCTCCCCCGCAATGCTCAATGGCGCGGTGCAATCGGCAGGGATCGGCGATGTGCTTGATGATGTACTCTCCGTGGAAAGCGTGGGGATCTTCAAGCCGGCCTCGGTGGTCTATGACCTTGTGGGGCAGCGTTTTGGCTGCGCCAAGGAAGACGTGCTTTTTGTATCGTCAAACGGCTGGGACGCAGGCGCGGCGGCAGGGTATGGGTTCACCACGGTTTGGGTCAACCGCGCGTCCGAACCAGTTGACCGATTGCCTGCGAGGCCGGACCACTTCCTCTCTGACCTGACCACCATTCCGGAGCTTGCGGTCTGATGCCGCGTTTCACCACATCCGATGGCCTCTCGCTTTACTACGAAGACGAAGGTCAGGGCGCGCCGATTCTGTGTCTTGCTGGCCTGACGCGAAATGTCACGGACTTCACCTATCTGATGCCACATCTGACGGGCCACCGCGTGATCCGCATGGACTACCGCGGTCGCGGGAAATCGGACTACGCCGAGGACTTCATGAGCTACAGCATCCTGCGCGAAGGTCAGGACGCGATTGAGCTGATGGATCACCTCGGGATTGACCGCTTCACGCTTATCGGCACCTCGCGCGGCGGGCTCATTGCCATGGCGCTTTCGGTCACGCATCCGGGCCGGATGAACGGCGTCGTGCTCAACGATATCGGGCCAGAAGTCGCCCCCATCGGCATTGAGCGGATCATGGACTACGTGGGCAAAACGCCCCCCTTTGTCTCTCTCGATGCCGCCGCCGAGGCGCTGCATGCAGGCCACGCTGAAGGTTTCCCTGATGTGCCGCTCTCCCGCTGGCGGGAACAGGCGGAATTCATGTGGGCCGATGCGCCGGGCGGCGGGGTCGCTTTGCGCTATGACGCCAAGCTGCGCGATGCGATGATCGGTCAGGCGGGGGCCGGAGAGGCCCCAGACCTCTGGCAGCTTTTCGATGGGCTGAAAGACCTGCCTTTTGCCGCCATTCGCGGCGCGAACTCCGACCTCTTATCCGTTGAAACCTTTGAGAAAATGCAAGCTCGCCATTCTGACCTGATTGCCGTGACCGTGCCCAACCGGGGTCATGTGCCGTTTCTCGACGAGCCTGAGGCGCTCTCAGCCATTCACCAAGTTTTGGATGCCACCAAATGACCGATATCACCATGATCCGCGCCGCCGCAGAGCGTCTAAAAGGCCATGCGCGGCGCACACCGCTTTTGTCATCGCCCTTTCTGGATGAGATCGCCGGGCGACGCGTATTCGTGAAACCCGAATGCCTGCAACACACCGGAAGCTTCAAATACCGCGGTGGGCGCTCGGCTGTCTCAGCCCTCGACGCGGCCACCCGCGCCAAGGGAGTTCTGGCGTTTTCATCCGGCAACCATGCCCAGGGTGTGGCACTGGCAGCGCGTGAATTTGATGTGCCTGCGGTGATCATCATGCCCAATGACGCACCGCAGATCAAAATCGAAAATACCCGTGCTCTGGGCGCCGAAGTGGTGCTTTACGATCGCCCCAGCGGCGAAAGTCGTGAAGCTTTGGGAGATACGCTGCAGGCTGAACGCGGGCTTACGCTCATCCGTCCCTATGACGAGCCGCAGGTGATCGCCGGGCAAGGCACCTGCGGGCTGGAGATTGCCGAACAGGCCGCCGAGCTTGGCATCCATGAAGCCGAGGTGCTGGTCTGTTGCGGCGGAGGCGGACTGACATCTGGCATTGCGCTCGCCTGCGAAGCGGACGCGCCGGGGCTGAAGGTGCGCCCGGTGGAACCGGAAGGTTTCGATGATGTGAAACGCTCGCTGCTCTCAGGACATATCGAAACCAACAACCAGATGTCCGGCAATATCTGTGACGCCATCCTGACCCCTGCCCCCGGTGAGATTACCTTTCCGATCCTCAAACGCCTCGTCGGCCCCGGCATAGCCGTCAGCGAAGACAACTGCCTGCGCACCATGGCGCACGCCTATGAACGGCTGAAAGTCATCGCCGAACCCGGCGGTGCCGCCGCGCTGGCCGCCGCGCTCTTCCACGGAGATAAACTGAACTCCGATACGGTGATCTGCACCATCTCGGGTGGCAATGTAGATGCGCCGATGTTTGAACGCGCCCTTCAACACACAAGGTAAAGAGTATGACTGACTTCACCATCGCCTCTTTCAACGTCAAAAACCTCATCGGCGCGGAGAAGGAATATTACCAGTTCCAGACCTACTCGCCCGAGGAATATGCCTGGAAGAAAGACTGGCTTGCAGATCAGCTTTTGACGCTGGATGCCGATATCGTCGGGTTTCAGGAGATTTTCGAGGAAGACGCGCTGCGCGATGTGATCGAGGAAACCTCGCGCCGCGCCCATGCGCTGAATGACGCTAGCATCCCGGACAAATCCAAGCGCTATCATCGCAAAGCAATTTTCCGCAAGCTGGCGGTAACGCCCTATGATGATGCCAGCCTGGCCTTTGCCCCCAACGCCGCTGACACTGGCGAGGCAGGTCGCAGGCGACCGGGCGTCGCGATCCTGTCGCGGCTAGGTTTTGACGGGCGCCCCGAAGTTCTGCAAGATCTTGATAAACCTTTGCATATTCCCTTCAAAACCTTGCGCGGCATGGAGGGCGACAAGGACGCCGGGCACTATACGCTGCGCCGCCTGTCGCGCCCGATCCTGAAGGCGCGTATCCCTGTAGACGGGCAATCTGTGACCGTGTTCAACTGTCACCTGAAATCCAAATTGGGCGAGCACATCAGACCCGAGGGCGCAGATTTTGCACCCGAAGAAAACCTGACCGACTATGACCCCGTCGGCCGCGCGCTCGGCTCACTGCGCTCCGCGTTGCGACGTATGGCCGAAGCCTGGGTGCTCAGGCGCGAAATTGTGGCCGAATTGAAAGCCGGGCATCCCGTGATGGTGCTTGGCGATTTCAACGATGGGGAACACGCCGTCTCAACCGAAATCATCACCGGCGAGACGCCGTTCAAAAACTACGCCTGGATGCTGCGGCATGATGCCAAGGAATATTCCGACCGCTATTCCGAGGAAGAGAGCAAGCAGATCACCAAGGACATCGAGGCCGTGCGCCTGCATTCGGCGGAAAAGCTCTTTGTGCGCAAATCCCTGCGCGACATGGTCTATACCTCGGCCTTCGGCGGGGTTTATGAGAGCATCGACCAGATTTTCATGTCGCGCCATTTTCAGCCCGACAACCCTGACCGCGAGGGCGAAATGGGGTATTTCAGTGTGTTCAACGATCACCTCACTGACGGCTCGCATCCCGAGGCGCCGTATAACAAATTGGCCTCTGATCACGGGCAAATCATGGCGCATGTTCGGATGCGCGGCGCGAAAAACAAAAGCTGACTTTGGCAGAAACCAGTTTTGTGCTACTCTACCCTTACTTTTTATTAAACAAATTAACTTTAGGGGCGGCGGCCCCGTTTATTTTAACGAACATGAACGGTTCATGAGCCGTCGAATTTGACATGGAAGTTATTGAAACCCGGCTGCTTGGTTTGGCCGTTATCGCAGCCTTGGGATACGCCGTTGCCACCATCGGCATGAAAATGGCCTCAGGTCACTGGACGCTGGCCGCGCTGATGTTCATCGTTCTTGGATTTGTTGCAGCAACTCAGGTCGAAATCATCCTGATGCGAGAAATATCACTTGGTGCGCTTTATCTCATCATCATCGGCATCGAAACACTGGTGGTGCTGACCTATGCGTTCGCCATTGGCGAGGGCCTGTCAGGCCGCGATGCCATGGGTGGGGCGTTCGTTCTGGCCGGGCTGGCGGTGATCTCTCACTAGCGCCTTCCCCGCGCCCGAATTGCCATAGACATGCGTCGCGCCGCATGGCTTTCTGTCGCAAACGCGAACAGGAAAACGTCATGCGCACCCAAGTGGCCATTGTCGGCGGCGGTCCTTCGGGCCTTTTGCTGGGTCAACTTTTACACAAGGTGGGGATTGAAACTATCATCCTCGAACGGCACACCCGCGCGCACGTACTTGGCCGTATTCGCGCAGGCGTGCTGGAGGCTGGCTTGGTCAACCTGATGGATGAGGCGGGTGTCGGCGCACGGCTAAGTCGCGAAAGCTTTCTGCACCATGGCACCAATTTCGCCTATCCCGGCGGCATGTTTCACCTCGATTTCAAGGCTCTGATTGATCAACATGTGACGGTCTATGGTCAAACGGAACTGACGCAGGACCTCTACGAGGCGCGCGATGGTGCCAACCTAATCACTTTACATGAATGCAGCGACGTAACGCTTTGTGATATTGAAACAAAGGCTCCTAACATAGAGTTCACATATGACGGCCAAACCAAACGCCTGACCTGCGATATCATCGCCGGATGCGACGGGTTTCATGGCCCCTCGCGGCAAGCGATCCCCAAGGAAAAACGTCGCGAGTTTGAAAAGACCTACCCGTTCGGCTGGATGGGAATTCTGTCTGAGACATCGCCCGTGAATGACGAACTCATCTACGCCAATTCCACACGCGGATTTGCGCTATGCTCAATGCGCAACCCAGCGCTTAGCCGCTATTACGTGCAATGCGATCTGAGCGACAGCCCCGACAACTGGTCCGATGAGCGGTTCTGGGACGAGTTGAAACGCCGTATCCCGCGGGAGGCCGCGGATACCCTGATCACCGGGCCGTCGATTGAAAAATCCATCGCGCCACTGCGGTCTTTCGTTTGCGAACCGATGCAGTGGGGTCGACTTTTCCTGTGTGGTGACGCGGCGCACATTGTGCCGCCGACAGGCGCAAAGGGGCTGAACACTGCGGCAAGCGATGTCTATTACCTCTGGCAGGCGCTATCCGCCTTTTACGCAGACAAGGACCAAGACGCCCTGTTACACTATTCCGAAACCGCCCTAGCCCGCGTTTGGAAAACCCAGCGGTTCAGCTGGTACATGACGAAACTTTTGCACCATTTCCCGGATCAATCCGAATTTGATCATAACATCCAACAGGCTGAGCTTGCGCATCTGGCTGAGAACCGCGCAGCACAGATGGCGCTGGCCCAGAACTATGTCGGCCTGCCCTATTAAACACTGTGAACGGACCCGACCATGGCTTTTACCAAGGTAAATGACATCTCCCTGCACTACAGCGATGACGGGCCAACAGATGGTCCTGCGCTTGTCTTTGCCAACTCACTCGGCACCGATCTGCACCTGTGGGACCCGATCCTGCCCCATCTTCCTGAAGGCCTGCGCATCATCCGCTATGACAAGCGCGGGCATGGGCAATCTGAAGTGCCGCCCCCGCCCTATTCCATGGGTGCGCTCGTCAGCGATGCCGAGGCCCTGCTCGATCACCTGAACATCCGCGATTGCGTTTTTGTCGGCCTCTCCGTCGGTGGCATGATCGGCCAGGGGCTGGCGGTCAAACGGCTCGATCAGGTGCGTGCGCTTGTGCTGTCGAACACTGCCGCCAAGATCGGCACGAAGGAGCTGTGGCAAACCCGAATCGACGCGGTACGCGCAGGCGGCATTGCGTCCATAGCCGATGCGGTGCTGGACCGCTGGTTTTCACGCGACTTTCTGGCCAGCCCCGAACTGGGCACGTGGCGTGAGATGCTGATCAGCCAATCCGACGAGGGTTATATCGGCTGTTCCGCCGCCATTGCCGGCACGGATTTCTACACCCCCACCAGCGGCCTGCGCCTTCCTCTTCTGGGCATCGCAGGATCTGAGGACGGCGCCACCCCACCTGATCTTGTGCGCGAAACCGTTGACCTCGTGCCCGGCTCAGAATTTCAGCTCATGCGCCGCGCCGGTCACCTGCCTTGCGTGGAACAGCCCGAAGCCTATGCCAAGCACCTGATGGGGTTCCTGCGCCAGATTGGGCATATTTGAGCGCTTTGGCTGTATCGAAGCTGGCAACGACACGATTTGAACCGCTCACTTACCGACAAGAACCAAATCTCTTCTACGCTTACAGTTGACTCAAGAATGTTTCGAGGGTAAGTCGCCCGCCATGAAACAGCAAAAGACCTTTCAGTTGGAGTATCGCCTAACCCACTAAAATTGTGGGACGGCTCTCCTATTGGCGAAGGTCGGAGACTGTAAATCTCTCGGTAATTCTGTGTTGGTTCGAATCCAACCCGTCCCACCAAAACACCTTGCGGGTGTAGCCCAATTGGTAGGAGGCGCCTGATTCAGGATCAGGACAGTGTGGGTTCGAATCCCACCACCCGTACCAAATCAATCAGCCAGACTGGCGCAATAGGTAGACGCGGTGCGTTGAGTACGCATTTGTTCCGGGTTCGAGTCCCGGGTCTGGCACCATTTCTTGCGCGCCTAGCCCAAATGGTAGAGGCATCGGGTTTAAGCCCCGAACAGTCTCGGTTCGAATCCGGGGGCGCGCACCATTTTTCGCACGCGAGGAAACTTGGCACATCAACGAGCTTTGGTTTCTGGTTGAGTGGAGACACGAACGAGTGCACGGTACACATCGACTTCAATAGCAAGCCAAACACATGTCCTCTCGCCTGCCCGTTCTGTTCATCCTGATGACCGTCATGATCGACGCCATGGGCATTGGCATCATCATCCCGGTGATGCCAGCCCTGATCCTGGATATCGAAGGCGGCACATTGGCCAATGCGGCGATCTGGGGCGGGATCTTGTCGTCAAGCTTTGCGGTGATGCAATTCCTCTTCGGCCCATTGATTGGCAACTTGTCAGACAGGTATGGTCGGCGGCCTATTCTGTTGGTGTCGCTTTTTGTGATGGCTGCTGACTATGTTGTCATGGCCATCACCCACAGCATCTGGATCCTGCTTTTGGCCCGTATCGTCGGCGGGATTGCCGGGGCCACGCAATCCACCGCAGCCGCCTTTATGGCGGACACAAACCCACCCGAGAAACGCGGCGCGGGCTTTGGGCTGGTCAGTGCCGCCTTTGGTCTGGGCTTTGTCCTGGGACCATTGATCGGGGGACTCTTGGGTGATCTGGGCCCCCGCGCGCCCTTTTATGCTGCAGCATTGCTGGCGTTCATCAACTTTCTTTTTGGTTTCATCGTCCTGCCCGAAACCGTCACCGACAAGACCCGTCGCGCCTTTACCCTGTCGCGCGCAAACCCGTTCGGGGCCATCAAGCACATCCGCACCCTGCCCGGGTTGGGTCGCCTGTTGACGGTGCTCTTGCTTTACCAACTTGCCTTCAACGCCTACCCCGCCATCTGGGCCTATTTCACGCAAGCGCGGTTCAACTGGGACACGCGTATGATCGGCATATCCCTGGCGGTCTTTGGTATCTCCATGGCGCTGGTTCAGGGCGGGCTCATTCGCATCGCAATCAAACATCTAGGCGAGGTCGGCACCGTCATGGCAGGGTTCAGCTTTGCCATTATCTCCTTTTCCATTCTAGCCTTCCTCACGAATGGCTGGGCCGCGCTGGCGCTCACCCCTGTCTCGGCCATGGCGGCGATGTCGGTCCCGGCCCTGCAAGCCATCCTGTCACGCCAGACGTCTGAGGATGCGCAGGGCGAGTTGCAGGGCATCTTCACCTCGGTGGGCGCATTGGCAATGATCCTGTCGCCCCTCCTGATGACCAACGTCTTCGCCGCCTTTACCGCCCCCGATGCGCCTATCTATTTCCCAGGCGCGCCTTTTCTCGCCTCGCTTGTCCTTGCCTTTGCAGGCCTCCTGCTCTTTTTACGCAGACGCAAGCGCCCGGAGGACATTCGCGTCACGTAAGGTCGGTTTCTGTCTTGAATTGGCGCAGCATTCGCGCGCAGGGTGGCCAAAACAGCGCCGGGAGGGATCATGACCACCATCAAAGCTGCCGTGTGCCATACGTTTGGCGAACCTCTGGTCGTAGAAGATGTGGAGCTGCGCGCGCCCGAAGCAGGCGAGATCGAAGTGACGCTGGATGCAGTTGCCATCTGTCATTCCGATATCTCCTATGCCGAAGGCGCCTGGGGCGGGTCCCTGCCTGCCGTGTATGGCCACGAAGCCGCCGGACGCGTCACGGGTGTTGGTCAAGGTGTGAGCGGTCTTACTGAAGGCGATCCTGTCGTGGTCACGCTCATCCGAGCCTGTGGGCAATGTCCCAGCTGCGGCGCGGGGCAGCCCACGATTTGCGAGACCCCCTATGACGGCGATCACGGCCCACTGAAGACGAAAGACGGAGGCAAACTCCATCAGGCCATGGCCTGCGGCGCCTTTGCAGAATGCGTCGTCGTGCACCACAGCCAGGTCGTGAAGCTGCCAGAAGGCATAGCCATGGATGCCGCCAGCCTGCTGGCTTGTGGCGTGGTTACTGGCGTTGGTGCGGTGGTGAATGCCGCCAAGCTGCGTGCGGGACAAGACGTGGTGGTCATCGGCGCAGGTGGTGTCGGCCTAAACGCTATTCAGGGCGCGCGCATCGCAGGGGCCCGGCGCATCGTGGCCGTGGATATGTCCGAAGACAAACTGGATGACGCGCGCAGCTTTGGGGCCACGGATGGTGTGCTGGCCACCGGCGATTCCCCCTGGCGCGAAGCCAAACAATTGATGGGCCGCGGGGCCGATGCCGTGCTTGTCACCGTCGGCGTACCGCGCGCCTATGACGAAGCGCCTCGCTATATGGCCTATGGCGGACAGGTGATCATGGTGGGCATGCCGCCCACTGGGGCCACCTCGACTTATGAGCCAGCCAATTTCGCGGCTGTGGGGCAGTCTTTGGTGGGCTCCAAGATGGGCGATGTTGTGATCAAGCGCGATATCCCCTGGATGGTGGATATGTATGAACAGGGCCGCCTCAAGCTTGATGAGCTGATTTCGAACCGCTGGTCACTGGATCAGATCAACGAGGCCATTGCCGATACCAAATCCGGCACCGCGCGGCGCAACGTGATCATGCTGCGCTAAGGCCACACCCGGGGAACCGTTTTCTTGCAAGAAAACGCCTCGGAAAATTGCAATTTTCCGCGCCCTTCAGGAGACGGATCATGGAACTCAAAGACCTCGATATCATCATCACCGCCCCGCCGCCTCCGGGTTGGGGAGGGCGCTATTGGATCCTTGTGAAGCTGACCACAGACAACGGGGTCACTGGTTGGGGTGAATGTTACGCCAGCAGCGTTGGCCCCGAGGCCATGCGCGGCGTGATCGAGGATGTGTTCGAGCGACACATGGCGGGCGAAAACCCCGAAAACATCGAACTGATGTTCCGCCGCGCCTATTCCTCGGGCTTTACGCAACGCCCTGACCTGACCGTCATGGGCGCGTTTTCGGGGCTGGAGATCGCCTGTTGGGACATCCTCGGCAAGGCGCGTGAGCGACCTGTTTGGGCGCTTTTGGGCGGGCGGATGAATGAGCGTCTGCGCGCCTATACGTACCTCTATCCCCTGCCCCATCACGACGTCACTGACTTCTGGACCTCGCCCGAAATGGCAGCGGAGGCCGCGCTAGAATGTGTGGCGCGCGGTTACACGGCAGTGAAATTTGACCCAGCTGGTCCCTACACCATACGCGGCGGCCACATGCCAGCCATGTCCGATATCTCCATGTCCGCCGCCTTCTGCAAAGCCATCCGCGAGGCTGTGGGCGATAAGGCTGATCTGCTTTTTGGCACCCATGGGCAATTCACCACCGGAGGTGCCATTCGGCTTGCCAAGGCGCTGGAACCCTATAGCCCCTTGTGGTTCGAAGAACCCATTCCACCGGACAATGTCGGCGAAATGGCCAAGGTGGCCGCGGCGACGTCTATCCCTGTGGCCACTGGCGAACGCCTGACCACCAAGGCGGAGTTTGCCCCCGTATTGCGGCAAGGCGCGGCGACAATCCTGCAACCGGCTTTGGGCCGTGCTGGCGGCATCTGGGAGATGAAGAAAGTGGCCGCCATGGCCGAGGTCTATAACGCCCAGATGGCCCCGCATCTTTATGCAGGCCCTGTCGAATGGGCCGCCAATGTGCATCTGGCGACCTCCATTCCCAACCTGTTGATGTGCGAAACGATTGAGACGCCGTTTCATGACGCGCTGATCAAAGGCAGCATCAAGGTGGAGGATGGGTTTATTGTCCCACCTGAAGCACCGGGCCTTGGCATTGAAGTGGACGAAGCGCTTGCGCGCGCCAATCCCTTTGATGGTGAGGGGTTGCATCTCGAGATGCAGGACGCGCCGTGTGACTACGTGAATGGCAACAGTTTTGCAGGTGGCGCGCCGGTGAAAGCCGAGTAGCCGCGCGATGGCCAGACCGCGGGATGGCGAGCTGTCGCTTGTTCTACGCACTTTATGCCGCCAAATCCGAAAATCTGTTGATGGGCACGCTTACGTCAACAAATCGCCAGCCCGTTGCGGCGGTCTGGCGATCGCGCGGCGGCGCTTCGCGCCTCTGTTCCGCGCGGTCGTGTACCCTACGGCAATACCCCCAACCACACCCAGGCCGTCAAAATGGTCAGCGCCGTGCCCACAAGCACCGCTGTCGCCGCCACGCGCATGGCGCGGCCATACATGCTGGCGAAGATATAGGCGTTCACCCCCGGCGCCATCGCCGCCGTCAACACCGCAGACCGCGTAGCCTCGACCGGCAGTGACACCATCAGCCCCAGGCCCCGTGTGATCAGCGGATGCACGATCAGCGACACAAGACAGATATAGATCACCAACCGCATATCGCCCTCAGGCCGGTAGCTGGCCAGCACTCCGCCCAACCCGAAGAGCGCCGCAGGCAAAGCCGCGCGCGACATCAGGTCCAGCCCGTCCTGCATCACCTGCGGTAGGGCAATTCCACTGAGATTGACCAAAAGCCCAAGAACGATCCCGACAATCAACGCATTGGAAAACATCGCCTTGAGCACCCGGCCCAAAAGCGCCGGACCTGCCTGCCCCTTGGCACGCACCACCTCCATCACGGTGATGCCCACGCCATAGCAAAACGGCGAATGCAGCGCGATGATGGCAAAGTTGGCCTCCAGCGCATCCGGCCCATAGGCCCGCTCTGTCAGCGGCAGCCCGAGCAGGACAGAGTTGGAAAAGAGACAACAAAACCCAATAACAACAGCATCTTCTATGGGTCTTTTAAACACAACCAAGGCACCAAACAGCCCCAAGACAAAGCCACTCAGCGCTCCGGTGTAAAAGCTGAACACCAGCCGAAGATCAAAGCTCGCGCTCAGATCAAGCCCGGCGATGGCCGAGAAGAGAAGACAGGGGATGGCGAAATTCTGGGTGAATTTCATCAACCCGTTCACGCCCGCATCTGAAAACCAGTTGCGCCAGACCGCCAGATAGCCAAACCCGATCACCAAAAAGACCGGCAGGATGACATCCACAAGCGCTTGCACCGCGCTAGTCCTCGTAGGTGATCACCATGCCGTCATAGGCCGGGGTGATGTGATCGGGGGTCTCGTCGACAAGCGTCTCATAGTCCATGTCAATATGCATATTGGTCAGGATTGCCCTACGTGGTGAGGCCCGCTCGATCCATTCCAGAGAGTTTTCCAAATGCGAATGGGTGGGATGCGGCGTGCGGCGCAGCGCGTCGAGAATCCAACAGTCCAACCCTTCGAGCATGCGCCACGCCTCATCCGGGATCGCCGCCACATCAGGCAGATAGGCCAGATCCCCCACCCGAAAGCCGAGCGAGTCAATAGACCCGTGATTGACCTCAAAGGGGCGCAGCGTGATCGCCCCGCCCTCACCCTCAATCACCACATCACCGTCAATTGTGTGCATGTCGAGGATCGGCGGATAGGGCGAATTCTCGGGCTGCACAAACGCATATCCAAAGCGCGACAGAAGGGCGTTTTGCGTATCGCCATCGGCCCAGACCGGCAGGCGTCTGCGCATGTTAAAGACCACCATCCGCAGATCATCCAGCCCATGCACGTGATCAGCATGGCTATGGGTGTAGAGCACCGCATCCAACGTCCCCACCCCGGCATCGAGCAACTGAGACCGCAAGTCCGGTGACGTGTCGATTAACACCCGCGTTGTGCCCTCCTCACCCTCACGCTCGATAAGAAGCGAACACCGCCTGCGATGATTGCGCGGGTTCTCGGGGTCGCAATCGCCCCAATTGCCGCCAAGTCGCGGCACACCGCCAGATGAGCCGCAGCCAAGAATGGTAAAACGCATCTGCCCCATCAGGCCGCCGCCTTGTATTGTGCAACTTTCCAGAAAAGTCGGTCAAAATTGGCCTGCGTCTGCGCGGCAAAATCGGGCCACTCCAGCCCGAACACCTCTGCCCCGACCTGTGCTGTGTGCACCACATAAGACGGCTCGTTGCGCTTGCCCCGATAGGGCGGTGGCGCAAGATAGGGCGCGTCGGTTTCTACCAGAATGCGGTCGACGGGAGCCGCCGCAAAGATATCGCGCAACTCCTGGCTTTTGGGAAACGCCGCGATGCCCGACATCGACAGGTAAAACCCAAGCGCCAGTGCCGCCTTCGCCAACGCAGCGCTCGATGAAAAGCAATGCATCACGCAGGTGTAGGCCCCATTGCGGTACTCTTCGCTCAAAATACGCGCCATATCCTCATCCGCATCCCGCGCATGGATGATCAGGGGCAGCCCAGTCTGCCGCGCCGCCTCGATATGGATGCGCAGGCTTTGTTGCTGCGCCTCGGCGCTCTCAGACGTGTAGTGGTAATCCAGCCCGGATTCACCAATCCCCACCATCTTGGGATGCTGCGCCAGTGCCACAAGCGCCTCGACCGTCGCCATCGGCTCATCCGCCACGCTCATTGGATGCGTGCCTGCCGCATAAAACACCGGATCATACCGCTCCGCCAGCGCACGCACCTGAGGTTCCACGCGCAGCTTGGTGCAGATCGTCACCATCCGCGTGACACCTGCCGCAACAGCCCGCGCAACCACATCATCGCGCTCCGCATCGAAGCTGTCGAAATCGAGGTGACAATGGCTGTCGGTGATCTCAATCAGGTCGCTCATCAGGCTCTTTCTGCCGGATCAGAAGGATGCGGCCGTTTTCTGAAGTTTGAACACCGTATCCAGCACCAACGCGGCAGGGTCAAGATTGACCGCGCGCCCATGTTGCACCCGCGCGCTGATCTCTTGCGCGCAATCAGCCCAGGCGCGGCCTTGCTGCGGCGTTGCGGACAGGCGGCTCAAGACCTCAGGCTCAGCGGGCAGAACGGGCTGCGGCACCTGCCCGGTGGCCCCGGCACGCGCAAGGCGCGCCAGGAAAAGATCAAGCAAATAGAAAAGAATATCGCGCTTTTCTTCGGCACCGCGCGCAGCAGATGCGTCGGCCAGTTTCACAGCCCGCGCACGGTCCAGTCGTGGCAGCGAGGCGAAAAGATTTAGCAATTCAGCATAGATCTTCAATCCATCGAGATTGTGAAGCCGCACCGCCTCGCCCGCTGATCCGCCCGAGAGCTCCGCCAGCGCCGCGGCATCCGCACCCGCCTCTATCCCAGCCTGCGCCAGCGCCGATTGCATATCCTGCGCCGAGAGCTGCATCAGACGCAGATCGCGACAGCGCGACCTGATTGTTGGCAAAAGCCGGTCTGGCTGATGGCTGACAAGTAGGAACGTTGTGCGCACCGGTGGCTCTTCGAGCATCTTGAGAAGCGCGTTTGCGGCCTGCACATTCACCTCATCAGCCACATCAATCAGCACCACACGCCGCCCGCCATCCGTGGCGCTCAGACCAAGAAACCGGTTCAGATCCCGCACATTGTCGGCCACGATCTGATCGCGCAGCCGACCGGTTTTTTCATTCACCGCCCGACGAATATGAAACAGCCCCGGATCCGATCCTGCCAGAATGCGCCTTGCAACGGGATGATCGGAGGGAACATCCAATGTGTCACGCGCAGGCAGCGCATCGCCAAAAAGCCCCCCCGAGTCTGCATCGGGCGTCGCCAGCAAAAACCGTGCCAATCGCCAGGCCAAAGTCGCCTTGCCGATCCCCCGCGGACCCGACAGCAGCCAGGCGTGGTGTAACCGGCCTGCGTTAAATGCAGTCAAAAAGGTTTCCTCAGCCACGTCATGGCCAAAAAGCTGCGTCGTCTCACGCGGATGCGGCGCGCCATCAATGCGGTCGGGCTCTGGCAAGGGGTCTTCGCTCATGCCAGCGTTTTTGTCACAAGCGCCCGTATCTCACCAGCGATATCCTCTATCTGCCGGTTGCCATCAACGACCACGATCCGATCCGCAAATTCTTCAGCCAAATCAAGAAAACCTTGTCGTATGCGCGCCTGCAACCCTTCCCCGAAGGACTCAAACCGCTCCTCGTCTCCGCCGCGCCCCAAAGCCCGGTCCAGACCGCGTTTCGGCTCCATATCAATGAGCAACGTCAGATCAGGATTTCGTTTGACCATCAGATCGTGCAAGGCATCCACCTGCTCGCGCTGATGGCCACGTGCGATGCCTTGGTACATACGTGTGCTGTCAACGTAGCGGTCGCAGATTACAATCGCGCCGCGTTCCAGCGCGGGGTCAATCACCCGCTCAAGATGGTCGCGACGTGCCGCCGTGAAGAGCAACAGTTCGGTCTCGGGAGACCACCGATCCTGCGCGCCTTCCAGCACCAGTTTGCGAATGTCTTCCGCACCGGGGCTGCCTCCGGGTTCACGCGTCAGCACAACATCCTGTCCGCCTTCGCGCAAATGCTCAGCCAGAAGCCGGGCTTGCGTCGACTTGCCCGATCCGTCAATGCCTTCAAAGGTGATGAAACGACCCTGGCGGCTCAAAGCGCGCCCTCAGGCCCCTGTTGCAGCCGAGCCAACAGAAGCTGCGCAACCGTCTTGAGCCGCACAGTGAACCCGCCACGGGCCACGTCATCAGTTGCCACCAGCGGCACACGCATCTGAGGAAGGCCCTCTGGCGCGAACAAAAGCTCGGCAACCTGATCCCCCTTGGCGATCGGCGCGCGGACGGGACCAGTGTAGACCACTTCGCCGTTGATCTCGTTTCCCCCCAAAACAGGAACAAGCGTGCGGATGTCATCTGCTGTGGTCAATCCGACAGAGCTTTGCATGCCCATCCACACATTGGCCCGCGCAATTTCAGTTCCGGCCTTGACCACATTGGCCTCAGAAAACTGCCGAAACGCCCAGTTCACAAGGTTTGCGGCCTCTTCGGCGCGCTTGGCCGCGCTATCAATGCCGGAAATCACGAAAATCACCCGGCGGTCCCCCTGCTTGGCCGACCCGACAAGACCATAACCCGCCGCTTGGGTATGCCCGGTCTTGAGCCCATCCGCACCGATACCGGCCTTCAACAGCGGGTTCCGGTTTTGCGTGTTTTGCGGTGCACGTCCGTCAAACGCAAACTCGGTTTCAGCAAACATCGGGTAGTATTCCGGAAAGTCCTCGATGATCCGACGCGCAAGCAGGGCCAGATCCCGCATGCTCATCTTGTGATCGGCATTCGGCCACCCGTTTGAATTGGTAAAGGTCGAGTTGGTCATACCCATCTTCTGTGCGCGCTGCGTCATGAAACGCGCAAACCCGGCCTCGGTGCCGTCCGGGCTGAGCGCCTCGGCGATCACCACGCACGCATCATTACCAGACAACACGATGATTCCACGCAACAAATCCTCAACGGTCACCTTGTCGGTCGTATCGAGGAACATCGTCGATCCACCATAACTCATCGCCTGTTGCGACACCGATAGCGTCTCAGACATCGAGAGCCGCCCTTCGCGCAGAGCCTCAAACGCCACGTATAGTGTCATCAGCTTGGACATTGACGCAGGCGGCAAAGGCTCGTCGGCGTTTTTGGCCAGCAAAACGGTGCCCGTGCCCACATCAACAACAAAGGCGGATTTGGCACTTGTATCAAAAGCCTGCCCCGGCGAAGCCAGGGCAGCAGATAAGATCAGAACTGCGATCAGTCGAATTAGACCCAGCATGTAAAGCCTGTTTAGTTGGTCACCGGATAGGCATCATCAAAGCCTACACCTTTGATCTTGTTCAAGAGCGTTTTGCGCTCGTCTTTGCTCTGGGCCGGGCCAACGATCACACGCCAAAACGGTTTGCCCTGCGAGGTCTGCGACAAGACAGTCGGCACCATACCCGCCTGACGCATCGCAACAGCGGTGTTTTGCGCGTTCTGTTCAACACTGAAAATACCGATTTGAATGAATGGCTTATCCAGCGAACTTGATGCGGGTTTCGGTGTCGTCGCAGCGGCGGCGGTCAAGGCCACATTCGTTGGCTCAATATCGGCCACTGCGGCAGGTGCAGCCGCTGTTTCCGTTGCGCTGGATTCCGCCGCTTCGATCGCGGCAGCAGCTCCTGCCAGGGGTTCGAGGGTTGAGGTTTCCACCGACTCCGGCGCAGCCAGACCCTCTGCACCGACATCCACGGCAGATGCGTCAAGCGCGGCAGCGGGATCAGGTGCCTCTTCACGCCGCAGCGCCGTCACGCTTAGATTTGCAGGCGACCCGGCCAACATACCCAAGGCGGCCGCGGCGTCAGACGAGACCTGCAAAACCGGACCAGGGTTGTCCCGCTCACGGCGGAACAACGCACCAATAACAAATTTTGAATTGGTTTCATTGCGAATGATCACGCGCTCGGGTTCCGTCACATCCGGATGCGCCACCCAAACGCCGCCAAGCGACGGGCGGCCGTCCCAAAGCCCATCATCGGCCACCTGGAACACATCCGGTGCTTCCACATCCCGCTCAACCAGCTTGATGGAGTTATCCGCAGCCGTCACCGTGTCTGGATTTGTTGATTCCGGCTTGAAAAGATTGAGTTGCCCTTCTTCGGAACACCCTGCCAGAAATACCAGCGCCGCGCCCGATGTTAACATGGCGCGCATGCGCGCAGTTTTGCCCGTCGGAGAAAATTTCATGACCAGTCCCTTGCCTGTTTTCGGCACATTTTTTGGTGCCAGTGCCAGCTTTGCCAGCGTTTTGCTCGTTTTGCACAGGTGTCCTGCACTTGGATAGAATAACCCTAACACAGCTTTAAGAAAAGTCTGCAAAACAATTTTGGCGAAAATCCTCTGCTGTGATGCCTTTCAGAATCACAAAAGCCACAGTAACAAGTCCGAACGCGGAGGTTTGGCAGAGTGGTCGAATGCACTGGTCTTGAAAACCAGCGGGCGTGAAAGCGTCCCCAGGGTTCGAATCCCTGAGCCTCCGCCACTATTGAAGCGTAATCGCCGCCAGCAGCTCTAGAGCACAACCGATGTGAGCGGTTTGCAGGCGGCACCGGTCCGATCCGGCGCGCAAAAGATCATGGACACACACTACGCGTCCTTGTGCCGACGTGTCAGCACAAGGCGCTTTTTTACCAATATAGGTAAAGACTTAGACGCGATGGAGCAGTTGACGCAAAGCATCCGGATTGTCGATCGTGGCTGTTCTGCCGGAGATATGAACACCATGCGGGTTAAGCTCCCGAAAGGTGCGCGATAACTGCTCCGGGCTGGTCCCAATCTTGGCCGCAATCAAGGCCTTCCCGAATGGCAACCGCATGGAAGCCGGTGCAACTTCATTCGGCAAGTGCTCCAACAAAAAGAGGGCCAATCTCTCTCGCAAAGTACGAGACTTCAGCGATTCCACCTCATTCACCAACTCATGCAGCTTCACGTAAACCGCCGCCAAAGCTGCGGACAGAACCTCTGGGTCTTCCTGCATGATCTCCACGATGGTTTGACCATTGATTGCAAAAACCCGCACATCCGTCATCGCTTGCGCGGAAGCCGGGTATGGTTTTCTCAGAAAGGCCGGGGCTTCCCCGATGGTTTGACCTACGCCAAAGGTCGAAATCAGGGTGCACGATCCGTCTTGCTCAACGCGCTTGATCTGAGCCCATCCTTTCAGAACCAGGTAGATCATATCCGCAGGACGGCCCTGATCAAAGAGGTATTCACCCTTTTTGACATCCGAGACTGCACCGCTGGCAAGCACGTGTTGAAATGTATCTGCGGACATGCTTGAGAACAGCGCAGATTGGCGAACGATTTTTTGCTCGGAATCGGTTAAAAACGCAACATCCATATCAATTCTACTCATTGCATTGGTTCGCGCGCACAAAATGTACCGTGAGTCAAAGAGACTTTGAAGTTGACTCAGTGTCGCAGGCCCCAAAGCGGCAACCATAATTTATTTCAAAATCATTCCTGCATTCTTGAGCTTCCTCAGGGAAATCCTGAGCGAACTCAGTATTCTTACCCTTAGGTGAAATCTGATTTCATGGGCACCTGCGGCCTGTAGCATTTCGATTTTACGAGATGCGTCAGAACAAACGACAGAACCGTTGTGCCCTGTATCCGGGAAAGGCGCGTCCAGATGGGATCATTCTTCGACACGGCCATGCAGTCAGCGGTGCTGAAGAATCTTCCTGAGGAAGACATCAAAACCATCATGCAAAAATCTGTCATCCGCAATTTGGAGCGCGGGGCATCTATTTGCATTCAAGGCGAAGCGGCACACAGCCTTTTTGTTGTACTTGAAGGGTGGGTCAAAACATACCGCGTAACCCCAAGCGGCAACGAAGCTGTGATCGGTGTGTTCACGGAAAGCGGTTGTTTTGGAGAAGAAGCAGCCCTGCGCGACCAACCTTATTTTGCGGGCGCAGAAGCGGTCTCAGATGGGCTGGTTCTGCAAATTGACGGGACCTATTTTGCAAAGGCCATCGAGTCGAACCTGTCCGTTTGCAAAGCCGCCTTGCTGGGATCAATGGACCAGAACCGCGCGCTGGTGCAACATGTCGAACAGCTTAAGTCGCATACCGGCGCGCAGCGCATTGCAGATTTTCTGCTGTCTCTGTGCAAATCGGAAACTGGTTCCTGCACTGTGATCTTGCCATATGACAAGGTTCTGATGGCTGCCTGGCTTGGAATGAAGCCCGAGTCTCTTTCGCGCGCGTTCCGGCGTCTCATACCTTACGGTGTGCACATTCAGAAAAACCATGCGGTGATCGAGTCCATAGAGCGTTTGTCGGACTATGCGGACGAAGATCCGGCTGAATCCTGGAATGCTCAAAGCCGGTCAGAAACGTCCTGACACTTTCAACTCCTCGGCAGCCATCAAGGCTGGCGTCTGTTTGAAGCACCGCGTTGTAAAGAGCACTTTGTAGTCATACCCGACTAGACCTGCGCGCACGCGGGCCAAGGTCAGCACGTCCAGTGTTTCCGCCCGACTGCGCCCGTGGATCATGCAATAAAGCGAATACGGCCATTGCTTTGACACCCCTTTACGCTCTTCGCATCGCGTCACACCCGGCACATCAATAAGCGCCCTGCCCTTGTCGTCGACCTCTTCGACGGGCACATCGAACACAACAAGTGCGCTGGACCGCCATCCCAAAGAACGGCGCCTTACAATCAATCCAACACGTGACAGGATCCCGGCTTTGGCCAAAACCCGGATGCGCCCCAGCACGACGTGTTCTTCATGACCCAATTGCTGTGCCAGGCGCTCAAACGGGCGCTCAATAGGTTCGATGCCCTTTGCGAGCACCTCAATGATCCTTCGATCCAGCTGCGACACTGGCACAGTATCGTCAAAGGGCTCGGGCACCGGCAACTCGCTATTCCCGTCCAGATCAAACCCGAGGTCGATGTTGAACGCTTGGTTGAGACGTAAATCGAGCAATTGCGTGCCTGTCTTGCGTTCTATCTCGCCGAGCGTTTGGTCCACCGCACTGCGCGTTGGGCCAGATACCGACATCCAAACATTCCATTGGTTTTCGCGCTGATGGACCTGGTCCACTTCGCGCATCTGCGACAGCAAACCGGCGAACTCCTCAACTTGGTCGGGGTCCGTGGCCATGGCTGCCAATGTGCCTGTGGACATGGTTTCTGGTCTGCAAGTTGCGCCGATGCAGGTTATCGCACCCACTTCGATCAAACCACGCAGGCGTTCAATTACATCATGTTCTTCCAACCCCAGGCTTTCGGCCATAACTTGAAATGGTCTGGGCACCAATGGCAACGCACGTTGCCAAGCATTCATGAGCTTCCAGTCGAGATCATCTAGTGTCATGTTGCAATCCGCTTGCCCTCAAACGCCGCGCCTGCAAGTTGGACACGACCAAAACTCGAAAGCTGAGGAGCTGACCGAGTCTTCCAAGCTGATTTGGCAAAAACATGGTTATGTCTTCACGCACTGTCTCCGTTTTACTCAACATCGCTAACAACCAATGCGGTTTGAGGTTCCCTGGTGCGACGGATGGCGCGGGAGTGACCACCCATCGCGTCAGAGACATGCATGATTAAAAGTTTGGGGACGCGGGGAGACGCGTTTTAAACCTTTGAACCATGCATTGGGTAAACAGAAGCCAGATCCCAGCTGGTCCAGAGGACCAATTTCAATTCATCGCACGTGCCAAGTTCAAGCTTCATGTCCGAAGTCTTGCACGTCCAGCCACCTTGATTTCCTTGACTTTTGTCAAGTTTTGCAACGCGCGCGAAAGCAAAAGGCATATTGTCATGTGTTGGGCGTCGTCACTCCGCAGCGCGAGACGCTGACCCTTCCATCATGGCGTGGGGCAGATCGATGAAGAACGTTGTTCCCTCGCCCTCTGCACTCTCATAGGTCAAGTTGCCTTTGAAATGCTCTACTATTTCGCGCGAGATGTTCATACCAAGCCCGGTGCCGCCGACCTGACGACGATCTGAGGAATCAATCTGACTAAAGCGGCCAAACACCTTGTCTTCCGACCCTTGCGGAATCCCCTTCCCCCGGTCCTGTACATAGATGCGCACGCGACCATCAAGCTGCATGCAACCAACGGTGACCGTTTCACCCGCATTGGAAAACTTCACCGCGTTGGACAACACGTTGGACACCACCTGCATCAGACGCATTTCGTCAGCATCGACAAAAAGCCACGGTTTTTCGTCAAACTCCGGCACAAGCGTGACCTGGTGCATATCTGCAAACCCCGCATTGCCCTCGACCGCATCGGTCAGGAAGGCCTGCACATTGAGAGTCTCCATCCGGTAAGTCATCTCGCCCGCTTCCAGTTTTTGCAAGTCAAGCACATCATCAATCAGTCGCGACAGCCGGTCACTGTTCTTGCCTGCGGTCTCAACAATGCTCTGCATATTCGCCGGGATCGGCCCAAGTGCGCCGGAATTCAGCAGGTCAAGCGACACTTTGATTGATGTCAGCGGCGTGCGCAACTCATGGCTCACGGTTGAGACGAACTGGGATTTGATTTTGTAAGCCGCCTTGGTACGCTCATGCTCTTTGTGCAACTTGTTGAGATGCGCCAGGTTCTTGCGATAGAGTTTCAAAAACACGATCGAGCAATCGATCAGAAAGTACATCACGAAGATGACGGTAAAGAAATGCAGCCAGAGCTCTGATGTCAGCGGCGGGCGTACCACCCAGAGGTCGCGCACCACGATGACCACAAATGACATACCATAAAGCGCCAGACGGATGGCCAGCGCCCAGACAAGCTGGTGGTTGTTCATCGCCGCAAAAAGGGCTGCTGCAAAAAGGAAAAACAGAGGCGTGAAATGCCCGCCGGTTTCCTGACTGAAGGCAACCGAAACGGCATAAATGCAGATCGCGAGCGAACTCAGAACCGTGTTCACCAAAATCCAGAACAGGCTGAGATTGATGGCCCCACGCTGATGTACCTTAAGTTGGGCCACCTTGCGCGCCAGCACAATGTCCTGGACTTCGAAAAACAGGATCAGGACATAGAACAAAAAGGCGTTGAGAGGGTCGAAGTAAAACGCTGTCAAAAGCGTTGCGGACAAAAAGATCGCCTGCCTTTGCCAGATCAGGGCAAAGGCCATAGCAGTGTAGTCTTTCAGGTTCTGAAGAAGCTCGTCATCCGGCTCAACAATGTCCGGCTCTTCAGCCTCCGCCTGCTTGATATCAATGAGCGCCATGCCACCACGTCTCTTTGCTCTGCCTAATCGCGTATTTTCACAAATTTTGGCTAAGAATGGGTCCGCATTCCGGTTAGATTTAGGCAATCTGAATGGCGCAGCCGTCTGTTTGCGTCTCTGGAAACCAGTCAGTGGGCGGAGTTTACTTCAAGAATACGCCTCAAATATCTGTTTTATAATGGTAAAAATGGCATTAACTTTGGTTAACGCCACCACTTGTCTGAATGCCGCGTTCTGATAAGTTTGAGGCGGGTGGGTTCATGTTCGCGCGGAAATGCGCGGCTTTGTGTGAGGGATACTCTTTGCCAACCCTATTTTTCTGTTTCGAATGTTGTTTCAAGACATGACTGACACCGCACAAACAGAGCGCGCGACGGGCGTGTCCGCGGCAAGCCCCTTGCCGATTGCGGCTCAGCTGGCTGAGGCCCCGGTTGGGCTTTTGAAATTTGCCAAGCTGGCCGGTCGCAACATGCTTGAGGTCATACCGATTGAAACCACAACACAGACGTACCTCAAGGGCCCGCTGAACATACATTATATCTGCGACCCCGAGATAATCACCGAATTGCTTGTCGGGGCCGGTCGGCGGTTTCCCAAGGCGCAGTTCACCAAGGATATTCTGGGATCGGCCGTGGGCAACTCGATGATGCTGTCCGAAGGTGAAAAGTGGAAAGAACAGAGGCGGCGCTACTCTCCTCTTTTCGCCGCGCGCAATCTGCCTATGCTGTGCCAGCATTTCGCCGAGACAGGCAAAGAAATCGCGGCCTCCCTGCGCGAAGGCCCCGGTTTTGTAGATGTCGCCCAAATGGCACCCGCCGCGACGCTCACCAACATCTCACGTGTGATCTTTTCCGGCAACGAAGAGGTCAGTGCAGAGCAGATCCGCGTCGGATTGCGCAACTACTTCGAGTACATTTCGAACATCTCTCTCTTTGACGTGATGGGCCTGCCGTCCTGGATCCCTCGCAAGAAATGGTTCTACAGCAAAGCACCTGTCACAGACATGCGCGCTCTTGCGCGTCAGGTCATCGAAAGCCGCCGTTCTGAGAGCCGCCCGATCCCGCTGGATTTTCTCGATCTCATGATCGCCGCGCTGGAAGAAGATTTTGAAGACATCGAAACCACCGTCGACAATTTGTTGACCTTTGTTGTCGCCGGTCACGAAACCTCGGCCAATGCGATGGCCTGGGGGGCATATCTTCTGGCACTGCATCCAGACCAACAAGCCGCCATCCAAAAGGAAATCAGTGCGGTCTCTCCGAAAGAACCAATCACCTTCGAAGATCTTGAAAACATGCCGCTCCTGCGCGCCCATACCAAAGAGACCTTGCGCCTTTACCCCTCTGCCGCCTTCTTTGCGCGTGACGCAGGAGAGGACATCACGATAAAGGATATCAAGTTTGCAAAGGGTGATGCGCTCTTCTTTCCGGTCTACTCTTTGCATCGCAACCGCGAGCTTTGGTCAGACCCGGACGCCTACAAACCTGAACGCTTCCTCGACGCCCCCCGCCCCGCGGCCAGTATATTCCGTTTGGGGACGGCCCACGTGTCTGCATTGGCGCGCAATACGCCGAAGCCGAAATGATGGTTCTGATGGCCTCGATCCTGCGCAGCGTTGCTTTTGAACTGAGTGACGCGCCCATTCCCCGCCCTGTCCTGACCTTCACCATGCGGTCGGACGGCCCAATCATGCTGCGCACACGGGCCTTGTGAGAAATGAAAACGGGCTCCGAAGGACCCGCGTTTCCTATTTCATGGAAAGATAACTTTCTTCGCCAAACAGCTCCATGAGCACCCGCTCATACATGCGCTTTCGAGGTTCGGTACTTCCGGTGGCGGTGACTTCCTCCGCGACTTCTGCACCCGAAAGCACAGAGTTTTTCTCACGCAGTTCCTCTTCGCGCTCTCCGACACTGGTCACAGCGCGAGTCAAAGCCGTGCTGGCGCCCGAACGTGACAGTGACCGCATCGAAATGGGCTCGCCAACCAGAACATGCACCCATGCGGCTGCATGGCGCTCCCGCAGCATCACGCTGACATAGTTGTTGAGCTTTTCTTCGCTTGGGAATTCTGCCGATGGCATTTCTTCGTGCACAACCACGAGGAACACGCCCTCGCCGCGATAGGAGAAGATGCAATCAATCTCGGATGTGGCACTTTGAATACAATGCGCCGTGTCATGCACCACGCGGCGGAAACAGCCACAGCTGGTGATGTCATAGAGGATCGATGCATCCTGAAGCTTGATCGCCACGGCATAGGAATTAAACAACCGTCCGCGCGAAAGCTGACCGACATAGTTGTCAAACTCGACAAACCGCAGGCAGCGATCCGCATCGTCAATGGTCAGCGGATCTTCAAAGTTGAACTGCTGGTTATTCTCCAGCTCCTGCTTGAGGATTTTCACCGACCGCAGGCTCTTTTCTGTTTTCAAACGCTCTTTGACCAGACGCCGTGCCGAATTCATCCGACCACGCAGATCCAAAAGGTCAAAGGGTTTGCATACGTAATCCGTGGCCCCGGCCATAAAGGCGTCGTCCACATAGCTGCGCTCGCTCATTGCGGTCAGCATAATAATCGGCGTCTCCGAATAGTCAGGCAGCGCGCGGATGCCGCGCAACAGGACGATACCGTCCGTGTCGGGCATCTGAATATCAAGAAGCAGACAATCGAACGGCGTGGTCGCCGCCTCCAGCGCATCAATCGCGCTTTCGGCCGAATTGGCAACTGTCACGTTGTAACTGTCAATCGTTGTCAAAGCGGTTTTTAACAGCTCAAGGATGCTCGGATCGTCATCCACGACCAGCACTTTGAGTTGCGGTGTCTTTTGCGCTCGATGCTCCAGCTTTTCCTGGAACCGGTTGTGCCCGTTATTTTCGTTTTCCATCGCCAATAGCCATTCTTGTGAAGACTGTATGGTGAATGGGTAGTTAAAGAGTGGGATGTTTGTGAGGCGCAAGCGGGGTCTGTTTTGGATTTGCGTGCCTTATTTCCGCCATATTCGGCTTTTTTGTTTCGACTTCTTGAACAATGCTGCGACCAAAGCAAGATTGACGATTTGTCCTACTTGAAGAGCACACCCGCAACCGTGCCGGTGGTGCAGAGCATGTGGCGCGGTGATTCAGGACACTTTGGCAAGGCGGTTTGGACGGACCATGAATACGGCACCACCGTGCCAATGACGCTCAGCACGCGTTAAGTTGACAGGCTGCTGGTGTTGAACAGAACCGATTGGCTCTTGGTGCCTTCAATGTCGAATTTGGCCCCGATCGGTGTCGCCGAAACATCAAGCCGACGTGCCCAGCGTGCCCAAACATAGGGCACGATCCCCAAAATGAAGAGCGCGCCGTTTTCCTTGGCCACGTCATTCATGGCGCCAAAGAGCATACTTTGCACAACACGACGCCGTTTGGCCGGGATTGCCTCGCTGATAAAGAACCGAGAGGCTTCCCAAATGCCGACTTCGACCGGGGCTTTGAAGAACAGCACATCTGTTGGCAGGTCCGGCAAAATTCCAGCCTGAGCATCGCGGAGCATGTAGGAATAAATTCCGCATTTCGCCGTGGTCGGAACCAGGCGAACACCACCGATAACTTCGCCGAACTCATGCAACACCACCCAGCGGCAAAACGGCGTGTCATACTGGTCAAATTCAAGACCATCATTTTGCGGGACATGCCACTTCAGCCGGTCGATGAAAATCTTCTTTCGCGCTTCCATGTATTTTAAAAGAAGATCGCCATGCTCATGCATGTTTCGAAACGACATCGCGGTTGTTTTGATGTTTCCAAAGTCTTGGACTGATGGTGATTTCGGGTGGTCACGCCGAGGTTCAACCGCGCGCGCAACGACGGTGTCCGCCGTTTCGAGAGGCGGCGCTGCCGGCGCAAGCTCGGGCAGAGCACGGCGTGCAGACGCCGTCTTGATATTGGCACGTGCGTGTTTCATCCACCACTCACAGTTTCGCCTCAGTTATGCCAGATTTCCACAGTTCCCCATGGGAAAATACAGGTGTTTACGTCATTGTCAGGCGAAAAACGTCTGTGGCATGCAACTTTCACACAGTCTAGTGCCTTTTTTTGGCCATAATACGATCACATTTCCGAGAGTCGGATGAGTAAGCGCGCATAAGAAAAGAAAAAATCCGCGCCAGATGGCGCGGATTTCGAGCTGTTTCAGTGACGCGACGTCAATGACAAAGGTGCATTTACGACACGTCTAGTTCCCGTAGGCCACCGATGGAAGCCATGTGGTCAGCGCCGGGAACTCAAAGACGATAAAGAGACCCAAGAGCTGCAGCAGCACGAAGGGAATGATGCCCTTGTAGATGTGCCCCAGCGTGACCCCCGGCGGACAGACCCCCTTCAGATAGAAGAGCGCAAACCCAACCGGCGGCGTTAAGAACGAGGTCTGTAACGTCACCGCCACCAGGATCGCGAACCAGACCACAGATGGATCCCGCACCTGATCAAAGCCCGGCACAGCCAGATCCAGCGACAGAATGATCGGCAGCATCAGAGGCATGATGATGATTGTGATCTCGATCCAGTCCAGCAGAAAGCCCAGCAGGAACACAATGAACAGGATGAAGAGCACTGTCATATACGGGTCTTCAAAGGCCGATAGCACGAGGTGCTGAACGATCTCATCCCCGCCATAGCGCCGCAGCACGAAGGCAAAGAAATTGGCTGCCAGGAAGATGCCAACGATGTAGCCCGAGGTGTTAAGCGTCGAGCGGCTCACATCCCGAAGGACAGTCCAGTTCAGCTTGCGGTTAAAGAATGCCAGAAGCGTCGCCCCCATCGCGCCTAGACCCGAGGCCTCGGTCGGTGTGGCAAAACCCGCAAAGATCGACCCGAGAACCAGCAGGATCAGGAACATCGGTGGCACCACAGCCAGCAACACCTCTTTCACATCTTCCCAGGATACACCGTCGGTTTTTTCCGGCGCAGGCATCGCGCTTGGATTGATGAACCCGTAGATTACGATGAAGACAATGTAGAGAGCACCCAGGATCAACCCTGGAAACAGAGCGCCCATGAACAGGTCACCCAGAGAAATCGCCAACTGATCCGACATGATCACAAGCATGATCGACGGTGGAATGAGAATGCCCAACGTCCCTGCCGAAGCAATCGTGCCTGTGGCAATGGGTTTGGAATAATCCTGCTTCATCATCGCAGGCAGCGCCATGACACCCAACAGCGTCACCGAGGCCCCAATGACTCCAGTGGAGGCCGCGAGGATAATACCGATGAGCAGAACCGTCAGTGACAGCCCCCCCGCAAAGAGCCAAAGAGCTTTTGCATCGAATGCATCATCCGCTGTGCTACGCCGGACTGATCCAGCATCAAGCCCATGAAGATGAACATCGGCAGGGCCACAAGCACCGGGTTCTTGACGATGTTACCAAACAATCGTCCCGATAACGCCTGAAGTTTTTGGTATTCTATTCCGGTCCGGTCGAAATCTATCAAATCACGGAGCTGACCTCGGAATGGATCAAGAAAGAACTCGGCGATCAATACGAAGACAAGGCTGACCCCCACTAGGGCCATCGCCACCGGGATGCCGCGGAACAGCATGTAGATGAAGATGCCGAACATCGCCATGACGGCGATTTCGTTCAACGTCAGAAACTGACCAATAAATTCCAGCATGTTCGCCCCCTCAGACCGCAGAGTCGTCGCGTGGGCCGCGATCCATCAACCGGGCGATGCCGATCAAAAGGATGGTGGCGACAAGCGTGATAACGATTGTGTATTTGATGTCGTAACTGCCCAGCTCGAACTCATCAAAGAGCGGATGACGCCCAACCTGACGGGCATTCATCTCTTCTCCGCCAGTCAAGTAGACGAACCACCACAACGCATAAAAGATCGCGAGGTTGACGAGAAACATGGTTGCCGGAAATGCGAACAGAAGTTTCTTCCAAAGCACCGGGCGTGTGTATTGCCCCAGATAGCGCACATAGGCTGACCATGTGGCAAAACCGATGAGCACAAAACTGGCATTCATCACAATCTTGAGAAACCATAGATTGTGAAGGCCATTGGGGCTGTCCGAGCCCTCGTTGGCTACCACAGACGCAATCGCATAGTGCAACGTCACGTCCCAGCACAGGATGATAAACGGTAGGAAAAGCCAGCCCAGCGCAAAGATATCCGTACGCAGCTTCTTTTCCTTTGAGAAATTGTCATAGCGGATATCGACCCGCACATGGCTGTTGGTTGTGACCGCATAACCGATGCCGACAAGCACCGCAGCGCCGTAAAGCCACCATTGCAAATCGTCCATCCACGCCTGGTTGCCCGGACCGATTTCCGACCGGCCCAGTGTCCGTAATACCACTTGGGCGCAGATCACAGCCATCAGGATGGGAAACAGCCATGCAAACAAATTCGAAATCGCAACCGTCAGCCTGTCGCCTGTGTTGTGATGTTCTCGACCGACCTCACCCGGATCGGTAATGGCAGCAATTTCTTCTGCGGATTGCATGTGGTGTCCCTCCTCAAGGCAATGTCGCCCGGAACGCCGCCTCTCCCCAGACGGCCCCTAGGCAAAAGCCAGGGCGGCGCTTTGTACCGCCCTGGCCAGATGTGTCAAAGCAAGGCGCTTAGTCGCGCGGACGCTTCAGGTAGATGTTGTTGTTCCACACTTTATACCCAGCGCGGAATTCCTGCAGGTCGTCCCAGACTTCCTTGAAGTAGGCGTCTTCTGCGGCCAGTTCGCCAGCCACTTCGTTCCACGCACCTTCGAAGGCAGCAAGCATTTCAGGCGACCACTGCTTGATGGTCACGCCATTGTTTTCAACATTGTCCTGCATCGCGGCAAAGTTGGTGCCTTCACCCTCGGCGTAGTTGTCGGTGATGTTGGCCATGCAAGCGACGCTGATCTGGTTCTGAGCGATCTCATCGAGATCTTCCCAACGATCCTTGTTGATCAGAAGCTCAAACATCGTGGCGGGCTGGTGCCAGCCGGGGAAGTAGTTGTACTTCGCGATATTGTAGAAGCCCAGACGCGCGTCAATGAGAGGCATCGAGAACTCGGTCGCGTCAATCGCACCACGTTCCAGAGCCGGGAAGATGTCCCCGCCCGCCAGAAGCGATGTGGACACGCCCAGTTTCTGCATCACTTCGGCACCAAGACCGAAGAAGCGCATGTTCAGGCCTTCAAGATCGGCCAGCGAGTTGATCTCGTTTTTGAACCAGCCCGATGTTTCCGGCGCGATGATGCCACATGGGATGACATGCACGTTGTAGCCATTGTCATCGTACATGCGCTGGAACAGTTCATGACCATCGTCATACATCATCCATGCCAGGAATTCGCCCGCTTCGGGTCCAAATGGCACAGCGGCGAACAGCGATGCAGCAGGGATTTTGCCCTGCCAGTAGCCAGCGGTGGTGTAGGCGGCATCAACCGACCCGTTCGAAACCGCGTCAAGCGCTTCAAGCGCAGGAACAAGCTCACCTGGATCAAAGTGCTCGAATTCCACTTCGGTTGAGATCGAGTTCACCTTTTCGGTGAATCCAACAGCCGCGGTTCCAAGAATCGGCAGGTTTTTCCCGAAAGCAGATGTCATTTCGAAGGTTTCCTGCGCGCTGGCCGCGGCAGTCATTGCGATACTCGCGGCCACGGTGGCGGCGAAATTGCGGATTTTCATATGTATCCTCCCAGAGTTTTCGTAAGGCCCATTGGACCGGCGGTAAAAGAATCTTACCAATTTGGGTCGTATAACAGGGCAACCTTGCGGTGTTAATACCCAGTCCTACGTAGAGAACCACTTAAGGCTCTTTGACGTGAATCAAGCAAGTAAAGAATGCCATCTCACTGAATCAAATCCAAAAACGCGTTAGGAAGCTGTGGAATCCAAAGGCAAAGATGCCTTCGACCCCAGCTCAGCTTTGGAGAAAGTTTCAGGACATTGCGACTCACCTGATTGCGATATGTGTTTTGTTGATGTTCCCCCTTTGCCGATAATTGAGATCCCGAACATGACGTCCGTGTGGCACAGGTGCCTTGACCTATGTCACGAAAGCACGTCACAACCCCTTCAGTTGATGTTTGTCCAATAATGCAATGAGCGTCGCTTTCGCCTCTTGCCTGTGCGCCCGGTGACGCGCCCTGGCGCTGGTGGCGTTGCCTTCCCGGATCGCGCGATACACCGCACGATGGTCTTCGTTCGATTGAAGCGGTTTGGGGCGTATATAAAGTGTCGAAGCCCGCGCGCGGCGCACCTGATCCTGCATCCGGTCCACGATCGTCTCAATCCGGGTATTGCCACCAAGACGGACAAGCTCTGCGTGAAACCTCTCATCTGCAGCGGCCCACGCCACCAGATCCTGCTGTGCCAGGGCCGCGTCCATCGCATCAATTGCATCGGCCAGCGCGACCAGTTCGGTTTCATGATATCCGGCGCGCGCCGCGTTTTCGGCCGCCAGGCTTTCGAGCTCGGTCAGCACCTCATATATTTCGCGCATATCTTCGGCCGACACCGGAACAATGCGAACACCGCGCCGAGGCCTGACTTTTACCAAGCCCTGACTTTCCAGCGTCAGAAGCGCCTCGCGGACAGGTGTCCGTGACATGCCCATTCGCTCGGCCAGTTCTGTTTCAAGATGGTCCGAACCCGCAGTCAATTCGCCGGAGAAAATCAATTCACGTAATCCCATGAGCGCTTTTTGATAGTTCGATTGTGGTTCAGCTCGTGTCATTTGGCTCTCAAATCGATCTTCTGCCCCAGTTTCGCCGACGCATAGACCGCCTCTTCAATTTCAAGCACATTTAGATAGTCAGGCGCGGTGTTTTCGAACGCGCTGCCAGATTTCAGACCCGCAATTACATGCGACTGAAAGGCATGCACGCAATCCCCACCAAACCCGTTCCATGCATCTGCACCCAGTATCGGATCGGCCTCGATTGCGCCTTTCGCCCGCAGGCTCACGGCCCCATCCCCTGTCAGGTTGATCACACCCTCACTGCCTTCGATGAGCGCTTCACCCATCGTGCGGCGCAGATTATCAGCCGCATGATCGAGATGCCGGTTGCCATCGAACAACGTGCGTGCGCCATTCGCGTATTCAAACAGGATGTACCCTGCATCCTCCCCGTCGATAACGGGATTGAGCTTGCGCAAATCCGCATAGACCGACACCGGCTCCCCAAAGAGATAGCGGAACGTGTCTATCCAATGCACCGCCGTCTCGTGCACCAGGAACCTTGGCATCTTCTGAAAATAGGGCTGGCGGTCGAGATAGGCCCGAGGCCCCTGCCCGTCGCCGGGTCGAAACCGGAACGTGGCCTGGTGGAACTGGCCTACGGCGCCGTCGGCCAGTGCAGATTTGATCGCGCGATACCAGGGTTGGAACCGAAAATTCTCATGCACAACAAGCGTCACACCGGCGGACTCAGCCCTATGCGTAATATGCCGCGCCTCTGCCAGTGCCCGGCAAAACGGCTTTTGGCAGATGATGGTCTTCACACCATGCACAATTGCCTGCTCGATGGCAGCCGCATGGGCATCGGGCGGCAGGATAATGTCCAGCACATCCGGATCAGCTTCATCCAACATCTGCCCAACATCGTCATAGGCCGGAAGCCCCGTGGCCGCCGCCTTGACCAGATCCATGTCGCAGGACCCCACAAGTTCAACCTCTGGCATCCGCGCCCAACTGTCATAGTGAAACTGTGCAAAATATCCCGCCCCGAGGCAGGCCACGCGTATGCGACCCGCGCCGCTCATCCTGCGTCCAATGCAGCCATCACAGCCTGTGCCGCGTCCTCCGTGCCTGCAGCCCCACCAAGATCACGGGTCAACACATCTCCTCGCGCCAGCACATGATCCACCGCCGCCTGCAGCCGTGCCCCATCGGCCAAAAGCCCTGAGTGATCATGCGTCACACCCAACCAGTCCAGCATCATCGCCGCCGACAGGATCATCGCAAACGGATTGGCAAGCCCCTGCCCCGCAATGTCCGGCGCGGACCCATGGCAGGGTTGAAACACAGCATGCTCCAGCCCGATATCCGCAGACGGAGCCACGCCAAGGCCGCCCATAATTCCGGCACCCAGGTCGGATAGAATATCACCAAACATGTTTTCAGTGACCAGCACGTCAAAATCCCAGGGCCGCTGCACCATCCAAAGCGCCATGGCATCCACATAGGCATGGTCGCTTGTCAGCTCAGGATGCCGTGCCGCCTCGGCATCAAACATCTCTCGGAAAAACGCGAAGGCGCGAAACACGTTGGCCTTGTCTACACAGGTCACATGGCCTCTTCCCCGCCCCTGCGATTTACGCTGCGCCGCCAAGGCAAAGGCAAACTGAAAGAGTTTCTGGGACACATCCCGTGTGATACGCAATGTTTCACGCGCCTCATTTTCCTCCACCTCGCCGCAGCCCTGAGAGTAAAACAGCCCTTCGGTGCTTTCGCGGATAAGGACAAAATCGATCTCTTTGCCGTTTGGTATGGTGAGTGGTGAAAGCGTCGCGGCATGCACACGCACAGGGCGCACGCCGGCAAAGAGATCAAGCCGCTTGCGAATATCAATTTGTGGGGAAATTTCGGTGCCGTCGGGATAGCGGATATCCGGCAACCCCATAGCCGAGAGTAAAATTGCCGACGCCCGGCGCGCCACATCCATGGAGTGCTCAGGAAAAGATTCGCCACTCTTGGCGTAATGCGCCGCCCCGGCAGGTACAATGGAAAACGTCAGGTTGTACCCCGAGGCCGCTGATGACAGTTTGCTCAGGATATCAAGCGTCGGGCGCATGATTTCCGGCCCGATCCCATCCCCCTCAAACACAGCGATCTCAAAGTTTTGCATCTGTCCCCCTTATGCCCCGGTCATTGACTCTCATGCGGCGCTGTTGACAATGTATGCATTAAAAAATACGCAAGGACCAGCAGAAAAGTATCCCACTCTTGCAGGAGCAACCCGCCATGTTTGCCGTCGCCGTCACGTTCCAGGTCAAGCTCGACTGCCTGACCGCGTTTCTGCCACTGATGCTGGAAAATGCGCGCACATCTCTGAGGGAGGAGCCTGGCTGTCAGCATTTCGACATCTGCCATACGCCCGGTGAAGCGACGGTCTTTCTATACGAGATCTACGATAACAAGGCGGCTTTCGATGCGCATCGCGCCATGGATCACTTCAAAGATTTTGATGCGGCAACCGCGCAGATGATAGATACCAAGAAACTGCGCGTATACGAAGAGGTCATCAGATGAAGGAATGGGAGATCTTTGCGGTCAAATACGCCGACCGCAATGCACGCACACGCGCCGACAGCTTTATCTTTGATGACAACCACGACGCGCCACATGCGATGGATTATTTCATCTGGGTTCTGCGGCACGGTTCCCGCGTGATCGTTGTCGACACCGGCTACGATGACGCCGAAGGCACCGCGCGCGGCCGCCCCATAAGGATGTCCCCGACAGAGGCTTTGGCCCCTCTGAACATCGACCCCAAAGCCGTCACCGATATCATCGTGACCCATTTGCACTATGACCATGCGGGCGGTCTGCATCTGTTCCCAAACGCACAGATTCACCTGCAAGCGGCGGAAATGCAATATGCCACCGGCCCTTGCATGTGCCACGACACCCTGCGCATGCCCTTCACCGCTGGCCATGTGTGCGAAGCGATACACCGGCTTTATAATGGCAAGCTCAGCTTCTATCGCGGCGATCACGTCCTGGAAGACGGCCTAAGCCTGCACCTGATCGGCGGCCACTCTCGCGGGCTTCAGGCGGTGCGTGTGCACACCTCCGCAGGCTGGATGGTGCTGGCATCGGACGCCTCTCATTTCTATGAAAACGTGTTGAAATCCAAACCTTTCCCCATCGTTGTGGATGTGGAGGACATGCTAAGCGGTTACGACACACTCAAACGCCTCGCAAATCGGCCGGAACTTATCATTCCGGGCCACGACCCGCTGGTGCGAGACCTGTTTGAGCACGGCCCGGCGGATCACATCACCCGCCTCGACCGAGGCCCGATCAAGGATATTCCCCTGTGAAGATCGGCGTCATCGCAGACGACTTCACCGGTGCCTCCGACATTGCGCTTACCCTCGCCGAAGGCGGGATGCGCACAGCGCAGTTCATCGGAGTGCCCGATGCGCCTGCCCCATCAGTCATTAAGGCTGGCGTGGTGGCCCTGAAAACCCGAACCTGCCCGGTTGATGAGGCAGTGGAAACATCTCGCGCCGCCTGTGACTGGCTCATAGACCAAGGCGCCACCCAGATCATCTTCAAGGTCTGCTCCACCTTCGACAGCACCGATAGCGGCAATATCGGCCCCGTACTGGACGCGCTTGCCGAGCGGCTGAACGCCCCTCGCACGATCACCTGCCCCGCTTTTCCGGAAAACGGGCGCAGTGTGTATCAGGGACATCTCTTTGTGAACGATACGCTCTTGAATGAAAGCGGCATGCAAGACCATCCGCTCACGCCCATGCGCGACGCCGACCTGCGCCGTGTCCTTGCGCGCCAAAGCCAGCAAGAGATCGGCCATGTCCCAGCCTTGACTGTCCTGCAAGGCGCAGACGCAATCAAAACAGCACTCCCCGCCACGGGCCATATCATCGTTGATGCTATCAGCGACGAGAATCTTATGGAAATCGGCAAAGCCGTGCAGGACGAGGTCCTCCTTTGCGGCGGTTCCGGCATTGCCCTGGGCCTGCCTGTCAATTTCGGAGTCAGCCCCGGCTCGCCAGACTGGCAAGCGATCACAGGCCCTGGCGCAGTTCTTTCGGGGTCATGCAGCATCGCCACTCGCGCGCAAGTCACCCGTTTCAAAGCCAAGGCACCTCACAGAGAAATCACAGCGGAAGACGTGCTTGATCATGGCCTCTCAGCAACCGACCTTGCCGATTGGGCGCTGGCCCAACCCAGCGCGCCGCTGATCTATTCCTCTGCCGACCCAGAGATCGTTCGTGCCGCTCAAGACAAATACGGCCAGGACACCGTGGCCCAAGCCATCGAGGCGCTGTTCTCCGACCTCGCCAAAACCCTTGTCGCAAACGGTATCTCGCGCCTTGTCGTGGCAGGCGGTGAAACCTCGGGCGCGGTGGTCTCCGGCCTCAACGCCACTATGCTCCAAATCGGCCCCCGCCTTGCCGCAGGCGTTCCTGCCCTGCGCCTTGAACAGGATCGCCCTATTGCATTTGCCCTCAAGTCCGGCAATTTTGGCGATGAGGACTTCTTTGCCAGCGCGCTGGCCCGGATGGAAGGCACCCCATGAGCGAAGCGGCCAAACTGCGCGAAGACATATGTGCCATTGCCAAGTCGATGTTCGATCGCGGCCTGACCTGCGGTGCCTCCGGCAACATCTCGGCGCGGCTTTCTGATGGTACGGTTCTTGTGACGCCAACCGGCAGTTCCATGGGGTTTCTCGACCCGGACCGGATCAGCCATTTGGACGAGACCATGACGCATCTCTCCGGCGATCCGCCGACAAAAGAGATCCCGCTGCACAGTGCGTTCTACGAAACCCGCACCGGCACCGGTGCTGTGGTGCATCTGCATTCCACGCATTCCGTCGCGCTCTCGATGTTACCCGACACCGACCCCGAAGACGTGCTGCCGCGCCTCACACCCTATTCGCTGATGCTCCTGGGCCGGGTGAAACTCCTGCCCTTTTTTCTGCCCGGCGATGCCGCCATGGGTGACGCCGTACGTGGTCTCGCAGGCAAACGCGCCGCCGTGCTTTTGGCCAATCACGGCCCGGTGGTGGCAGGCAAAGACCTCTGGGCAGCGGTCTATGCGATGGAAGAACTGGAAGAGACCGCGAAGCTGGCGCTATTGACGCGCGGGGCAAACCCAAGGCTTTTGCAGGATGCTGAGGTCAAGGCACTGGCGGCGAAGTTTGATTTGGATGTGTGACGGCCGATCAGGTTCGTTTTCTTCCAAGAAAACGGATTAGAAAATACATATTTTCTAATGCGGAATTTTCGTAAATTCCGCCTAACTCAGACACTCTGTTCTGACACAGGTAGCACCGATTTCTTCAAAAGAAATCGTCCCGGAAACTTTTCAAGTTTCCGCCCGCGCCTTCAACCCCGCCGCACGCATCTCGCTCAGGGACTGTCTTGGCATCAAAGCCTCAGCGGACACGTTCAAGTCCAGAACAGCCCCCGTCTCCGACGCCAAAGCCCGCCCAAAGGCCGCCGCAAAGTCTTCGGTCCGCTCTACCCGCTCCGCGTGAAACCCATATGCCTTTGCCAAAGCCGGGAAATCCGGGTTCACCATATCCGTGCCCGACACCCGCTCGGGGAAATGCCGCTCCTGATGGGCGCGGATCGTGCCGTAGATGCCGTTATTGACAATGAGCACAATGGGCTGTGCCCCCGCCTGTGCCGCAGAAGCCAACTCCTGGCAATTCATCTGGAAATCGCCGTCGCCGGCGAAACAGACCACGCACCGCTCCGGGTGCACCACCTTGGCCGCAATCGCGGCTGGCAGGCCATATCCCATGGCCCCTGATTGTGGTGCAAGCAGTTTGGCCTTGGCCCCAAATTGCAGGAATTTATTGGGCCAAACGGCAAAGTTTCCCGCCCCATTGGTCACAATCGCATCCTGAGGCAAAACGCGGCGCAAATATGCGGACACCTGCCCCATATCCACTGGCGAGGGCAGATCGGGCAATTCCAGACTGCTCTCATAGGCCGCACGCGCCTCTGCGCGCCATGCCGCCCAAGCACCGCGCACGGGCTGCACTGCGTCGGCAAAGGCGTTCGGTCCTGCGACCAACCCCAAACGCGGCGCATAAATCTTGCCGATCTCCGACGCATCAGGATGCACATGGATCAACGTCTGACGCGGCTCCGGCACATCAAAGAGCGTGTAGGCGTCCGTCGTCATCTCACCAAAGCGGATATTGACCGCCAGCACCACATCGGCGCAGGCAATCTGATCCTTCACATGCGGCGGCATGCCCACGCCAGCCTCTCCGGCATAGCAGTCGGAATGATTGTCAAACTGATCCTGATAGCGAAAGGCCGCCACCACGGGGATGTCAGAGGCCTCAGCGAAGGCTTGCAGATTTGTGCGGCCTTCTGCCGTCCAGTTGCACCCGCCTGTGATAACCAAAGGGCGCTCTGCGGCCTCCAGCATCACGCGTGCCTGAGCCAATCCGTCTGATGTCGGCGCAGGCTCGGCTATCTCAAACGGCCCGCTCAGCGGAGCCACCTCAGTGAGCGAGGTCAGCATGTCCTCTGGCAGTGCGATCACCACCGGCCCGGGCCGCCCGGACAGCGCCACCGACCACGCCCTTGAGAGGATTTCTGGAATGCGCTCTACCCGGTCAATCTCAACCGCCCATTTGGCCATCGTGCCAAAAACCGCGCGGTAGTCTACCTCTTGGAAGGCCTCGCGGTCCTTCTGATCGGTGCCCACCTGCCCCACAAAGAGCAACATCGGCGCGCTGTCCTGTCGGGCGGTATGCACGCCGATTGAGGCATTCGTCGCCCCCGGCCCGCGCGTCACCAGACAAATACCCGGGCTGCCCGTGAGCTTGCCATAAGCCGCCGCCATAAACGCCGCGCCGCCCTCATTGCGGCACAGCACGAAATCAAGCTGACCTTGCGTGTCATAAAGCGCATCCAGAACTGCCAGATAGCTCTCGCCCGGCACACCAAAACTCTTGCTCGCGCCCAAAGCCACCAGGCTTTCGACCAGAAGCTGACCTCCGTTGCGCATGACCACGGTCCTCAAAGTGACAGTTGCGGCACCCTAGACCGGGGCGGACGCGATCTTCAACCGCCGTTTCGCTGCGGCCATTCCTTGGGCCGTGTCCTCTCCAGCTCGGGCGGGATCGGAATGTACTCGTCAGTATCCCCGGGCGGAAGGTTGAACGGCCCGCTGTCCCAATCAGCGGCATTCCAGGCCTCTTTGGCTTCCTCGATCCGGTCCTTGGATGACGACACAAAGTTCCACCAGATATAGCGCGGCTCATTAAGTGTCTCACCGCCCAGCGCCATCAGCCGCGCGCCCTGCGCCCCTGCTTTGACACTGATCCTGTCACCGGGTCGAAACACCATCATGCGCCCGGCCTCAAACACGTCTCCTGCCACCTCAATGCTGCCTTGGGTGACATAGATGCCGCGGTCCTCATGATCATCCGGCAGCGGAAACTGCGCACCTGGGGCCAGCGTGACATCGGCATAGAAAATCTCGGACTGCATGGTCACAGGGCTTGCCGCGCCCCAGCCTGTGCCAAGGATCAGCTTCGCCTCGGCCCCGCCGTCGGATATCTCCGGCAGCGCCTCTTGCTTGTGATGTTCAAAATCCGGGGCCATATCCTCGCGGTCCTCGGGCAAGGCGACCCAGGTCTGGATGCCAAAGAGCTTGTGACGCGTGGCGCGTGTCTCATCACTGGTGCGCTCAGAATGCGTCACACCACGCCCCGCCAACATCCAGTTGACCTCACCGGGGTAGATCATCTGATGCGTGCCCAGGCTATCGCGATGCTCAAACTCGCCCTGATAGAGATAGGTCACCGTGCCCAGCCCAATATGCGGATGCGGTCGCACATCAATACCGCCATCAGTGATGAACTCCGCCGGGCCCATCTGGTCAAAGAAGATAAAGGGCCCGACCATCTGCCGCTTGGGGCTCGGCAAGGCGCGACGCACCTCAAACCCACCCAGATCACGGGCACGCGGGATGATCAGCGTCTCAAGCTGTCCACTATTCGGACAATCAGGCGAATGTGTCGGGTTCCAGCTCATGTTGCATCTCCTTTCACTTTGGCAGGGCGTTTCAAAAACTCCGTGACGGCACGGTATTCATCCAGGGCAATCTCATGCCCGCCATCATGCACAAGCGTTTCCACCTGCGCGCCTTGTGCATCAAACCAGGTGATCAAACGTTCTGTCACCGACCAGGGGCAAATCGGATCATTGCGACCGGCGGTAAGAAACACTTCCCGCCCTTGCAAACCGTCGACAGGCTCAGGCGCCCAGGGGATCATCGGGTGCATGAGCCCCGCGCGATCAAACAGCTCCGGCCACGCCATGATAACCGAACTCAAAATATTGGCACCATTGGAATAGCCGAACCCGTAGATGGGAGAGGTCGGATGATCATTGGCATGAGCACTTATTAATGCGGCCATGGCTCCGACCCGTTTAGGCAGGTCTTCCATGTCATAGAGCCCCTCGCCCTTGCGCTTGAAAAACCGTGCGGCACCGTTTTCGTCCACATCACCTTTTGGTGCGACAATGCCCGCCGACGGGTCAATGCGCCGCGCAAAGGAAAAGAACTGCGCCTCATCCCCACCGGTCCCGTGAAAGGCAAAGATCAGGGGGGCACCGGGTTTGGGCGGATGTGCCAAGTGATGATAGCTGTGCTTCGACATCTTTATCCATCCACAATCGGCGGCAAATGCGCCTCGATCTTGTCCCGCAGCGGCTCATAGCGCGTGGGCAATTTCAGGGCCTGACCCAGGTTGGCGGTATCCTCATCCCGGTCAAAGCCCGGTTCATCGGTGGCGACCTCGAACAAGACGCCACCGGGTGTGCGGAAATAAATGGCCCAGAAGTAATCGCGGTCAATCACAGGGGTTACCTGATAGCCCGTATCGAGGAGCTTTTCGCGCACGGCGAGCTGCACGGCGCGGTCTTCCACGGCAAAGGCGATGTGATGGACAGAGCCTGCGCCCTGATCCGCGGGGTTCGCACCGGGCAATTCCTGCAGATCAATCGTGTCCGCCGCATTGCCACCCTCGATGACAAAGCGGGTCAGGTCGCCTTCAGTGTCGACCCTTTGATACCCCATGAAGCCCAGCAACTCTGCGGTCGCCGCACTTTCCTGCAACGCGAACCGCGCGCCATGAAAACCAAGGATACCCGCATCCTCGGGCACATCCGCTCCGGTCCAGGGGGTGCGCCCACGCGGATCGGTTTCCACCAGAGCAAAGCCGTCCCCATCTGGGCCATCAAAGCTCAGACGGGTCTCTCCAAAAGCCGTGCTCTCTTCCAGCCCGATCACCTCTGCCGCCACGAGGCGTTTGGACCAATAAGGCAACGCCCCATGCGGGACGGCAAATTCCGTCACGCCGACCTCGCCCACACCGCGCCGTCCCCGTGGCATCGCGCCAAAAGGAAAGGTCGTCATGACCGAGCCGGGCGTGCCGGTCTCATCACCGAAATAGAGGTGATAGACCTCCGGCGCATCGAAATTGACGGTCTTCTTGATCCGCCGCAGGCCAAGGATTTGCGTGAAAAACGCATTGTTCTGATTGGCATCGCCCGCCATCGAGGTGACGTGATGCAGGCCCTTGATCTCTTTGATCATGACGTCCTCCTGAAAAGGGGGCATGTGTTCGGAGGACAGGTAAAGTGTTTTGGTGGATAGGTATATACGCACAGATATAGGGGTTTTGTGCGGATGCGCACATTGTTGTTGTAGGGTGGGGTTTCACCTCACCATGTGCGAGGCCTGAAAAGGCGGGGTGAAACCCCGCCCTACGTCACTAAATATCTCACAAATGCAGGGTGAGCATTCTGCCCGCTATCGCGGGGCTACCCTTTCGCCCTGTTCCGCTCCAGCTGTTTGTCCACCGTCGCCACCGTCGCCTCCACCTCCGGATGGCTCATACCAGCACTCTTCGAGATCTGCTGCACCAGACGGTCCACGCGTTCAATCTGAGTGGCCCCTGCGGCAATCGCGCGGGCCGCCGAGGATGGTTTGAGCAGGTTCTGCGCCGCATTCGCGTATTTCTCGAACGGCACCATGTCGGCGGCATCGGCCCCGAGGCTTTCCGCCAGTTTCACCACATAGGCATAGACATCCGCCGACATCTCCGGGTCGCTGTGCACCGCGTCCTTGATCGCGCGCGGCGCTCCCTCGGTGATGCAGCGGTAATTGCCGGTGAGCAGCATGGACCACTTGGCCAGCGGCACGAAAAGCGAGTCGAACGCCTTCAGCTTCACCGGCACATCCTTGCCCTCAATCGTCACACCCGCAATATCGGCCTCCAGAGTATCAAGGATCGCGTTATGCCTGGCATCGGGAAAGCGTGCGGCCTTGAAGTTCGTGGGCAAGCCGACATGCAGCACATTGGCCTTTTCCTCTGGCGGGCGGAAGGCCTGCGGGTCGGGGCTGCAGAGCGTGACAAGATCGGGATTGAACCCATCCCAGACCTCAGGATCGGCAAAGGCGGCTGTGAGGTCCGCGTCCTTCAGTTGTGGAATGCGCTTCAGATAGGGCAAAGGCGGCATGTTCATGATCGACAGGCACGGCTTGCCAGAGGCCGCCACGCGTCCCATCAGCTCTTTGAGCACGGGCGTGCTATATTGCGGCTCCTGCATCGCGAGACCGATCATGTCATAGGCGTTGGGATCTGCATTTTCGGGCGTCACCGCACCCACCTTGCCGGCCAAGCCCTTGGAAAAGATTGAGCGGTGATCCTCTTCGCCTTTGAGCTTGATGCGCACCTCGGTGCCTTCCGAATTGATCAGCGCCGCCGTCGCCTCGCGGCAGACAAGGTCTACATCATGACCGGCCATCGCCATTTTGGTGCCAAGCAAAGAGCCATAAGAGGCTCCGAGGATCAGAATTTTATAGGCCATGTGAGGTCCCCTGATTGTGCTGTGCCGCGTCTTTTGAGACGACGGCATGTGGTGAAAAACTTGTATCTCTGTGCCGCATGTGGTCACAAGCAGCAAAGCGATCAGGGAGGATGCGATGCTGCCCAAGACGATGACGACCGTTGAAATGACCGAACCGGGCGGCCCGGAGGTTCTTACGCTCGGGACGCGCCTCCTGCCCGAGCCGCGCGCCAGTGAAGTTCTGATTAAGGTCACTGCGGCGGGCGTGAACGGCCCGGACCTGGTGCAGCGGCGCGGGCATTACCCGCCGCCTAAGGGCGCATCTGACTTGCTCGGCCTTGAGGTCTCGGGCGAGGTTGTGGGTGTCGGCGCAGATGTGACCGACTGGTCTGAGAACGACGCGATCTGCGGGCTGACCAATGGCGGCGGATATGCCGAATATGTGGCGGTAGACGCCTCGCACTGCCTGCCCCGGCCTGACGGCATGGATGCGGTGGATGCGGCGGGGCTCTGCGAGACGTATTTCACTGTCTGGAGTAATCTCTTTCTCGATCAGAACATCGCCGAAGGCAGCGTCCTTTTGGTCCATGGTGGCGCAGGCGGCATCGGCTCCACTGCCATTCAGCTTGGCCGCGCCAAGGGCATGCGGGTGTTCACAACCTGCACTGGCGATGAGGATATGGCCTATGTCACGGACCTTGGTGCTGAGCGGGCGATTGATTTCCAAACCGAGGATTTCGTGCCTATTCTGCGCGAGGTCGGCGGAGCGAACCTCATCCTCGACATTATCGGCGGCGACTACGTGGCGCGCAACGTCAAGGCGGCGCATGCGGATGCGCGTATTGTGCAGCTGGCCTTCAACGCAGGCTCGCGTATGGAAATTGACCTCATGCCCATCATGCTCAAGCGCCTGACCTATACCGGCTCGACCCTGCGCTCGCGTCCTGAGGCGTTCAAGACGCGTGTGGCCGCCGATTTGCGCAAACATGTCTGGCCGCGGCTGAGTAAAGGCGAGATTGGCACACATACCCATCAGGTCTTTCCCTTCAGCCAGGCCGCTGAGGCGCATCGCATGATGGAAGCGGCACAGCATCGTGGGAAAATCCTGTTGACGCCATAAGCCCAGCGCGGTTGGAAAATTGCAATTTTCCAGATTGGAATTTTGCAAAATTCCAATCCCTCATGTGCCCGCCCCGGCTTTGCGTTTGCGCATGTATTTCAAGACCAGCGGATAGGACATCAGCGCGAAGGCAAGGATCAGACAGGTGAGCGAGATCGGTCTCTCAAAGAAGGTCATCACATCCCCCTGGCTGCCGATCAGGGATTGCCGCATCGACCGTTCCGCCAATGGCCCCAGAACGATAGCCAGCACGGCAGGTGCCACAGGGTAGTTGAGCTTGCGCATCAGATATCCCACGACGCCAATCAGCAGCATGATCCAGGTGTCAAACATCCGGTCCGTGGTGGCATAGACCCCCAGCACACAGAGCACGAAGATAATCGGCGTCAGGATGCTGAAGGGCATGGCCAGCACGCGGATGAAAAGCGGAATCATCGCGATGTTGAGCAGCACCGTGACAAAGTTCGCCACGTACATCGACCCAATGAGACCCCAGACGAAATCAGGGCTTTCGGTAAAGAGCAGCGGCCCGGGGCGCAGGCCCCAGATGACCATGCCACCCAGAAGGATCGCCGTGGTAGGTGAGCCCGGAATGCCCAGCGTGATCATCGGCAGCATGGAGCCCGTTGAGGCCGCGTTATTGGCGGCCTCTGGTGCTGCAACACCCGCGATATTGCCCTTGCCATAGCTGTCGGGATCCTTGGAGAAGGTCTTGGACAACCCGTAGGACATGAGTGAAGCCGGTGTGGCCCCGGCTGCGGGTAATGTGCCCACGAAAAAGCCCAGGAACGAGCCCAGCCAGGTGGAATTGATGTAATACTTGATGTCGCCGAAATTGGCCTTGATCCGCGCCCAGGTCACTTTGACCTTGTGCATGGCAATCTGGCCATTGGTGCTTTCCAGCGTCCAGAGCATCTCACCAATGCCGTAGATCCCGATGGCCAGCACCAAGAACCCAATGCCGCGCTGGAATTCGACCATATCAAAGAAAATCAGGCGCGGCTGGCCCGAGATAATGTCAAAGCCCACAGCCGCCAGAACCAGCCCCAGCAGGATCGAGAAGATCGTCTTGGGGATGTCATCCCCGCCAAGGCCAATGAAAGTGGCAAATGCCAGCACCATAAGTGCAAACTCTTCCTGCGGTCCGAACTTGAGGGCGAAAGCCGCCAGCGGTGGTGCGAAAAGCGTGAAAAGAATGACCGACACCGTGCCGCCGATAAATGACGCCACAGCAGCAGCCATGAGCGCCTTGTCCGCCTTGCCCTGTTGCGCCATGGGCCGCCCATCAAAGACCGTGGCCACCGCCGTAGAGGCCCCGGGTATGCCAAGCGTAATCGAACTGATCGCGCCGCCATACATGGCACCGTAATAGAGAGCGGCCAGAAAGATGATGGCAGCGGTGGGGGGCACCAGAAACGTGATCGGCAAGAGAATGGCCACACCATTGACCGAGCCAAGCCCCGGCATACAGCCCACAAAGAGCCCCGCCAGACATCCGGCGAAAATCATGAAAAGGTTGAGCGGCTCAAACGCTTGCAGAAGACCCGCACCGAGGGATGTAAAGATAATGTCCATCTCGCCGCCCCCTCAATAGAACCATTCGTAGCGCAGGTTATCGATCACAAGGAACCCTTCCTCAAAGATCGGCCAGCCCTTGGGCAGGTATTTGGTCAGCGCCACCTCAAAGAGCAGATAGACAAAAATCGGCGTGCCGATAACCAAAGCGGTCGTCATGGCCCAGCCATGCCGGCCGATGATCCGCACGTAAAAGAACATGAAGAGCACCAGCGCCAGATAGGTGCCAATGATGGTCATCAGCAGCAGAAACGCAAACAGGGCGACGACTGAGACGCCCACGATGAATATCGTTTCCTGCGAAATGTAAGGATCGGTTGAGCGCGATTCCGGCGTCGCCCCCATGAACCACCGCAGGATTGTCGCAAGGGAGGCCAGCGCCATGCCAAGCGACAGCCAGAAGGGCCACATGCCAGCCCCCGGTCCCCGCCCCTCGACCCAGCCAATGGTCAGACCATCCAGATAGACATTGAGCATCAGCCCAAGCGACACCAGCAAGGTCGCAATCCCCATCAAGAGTTCAGCCGTCCGAACCGTCATTCCGTGCTCCGTTCAAAGAAGATCTATCTGCATTAAAGACCACATGACCACACCAGTTGGCAGGCCCGTCGGCTTTCAGATTGTCGAGGGAAACAAGGCCCGCTGAAGCGAGCCTTGTATCAGGTCTTTATTCGCCTGTGATCGCATCTGCGCCGACCTGTTCGATCAGCTTCACATGTGCGTCTTTCTGCGTGGCGTGGAAGTTGGCAAGGTCATCGCCTTTCATCATCGCCTCACAGGTCAGGCCATCGGAGGTGCAGAAATCCTGCCACTCCTGGCTGTCAAAAAGTTCCTGGAAAAGGTTTGTGTACCATTCCACCGCTTCGGGATCCATGCCTGGAGGGCCGTTCACGGACCGCTGCATGTAGTACTCGATGTCCACACCCAGCTCTTTGGCGGTTGGAGTGTCCGGGAAGGCCGCCATGCGCTCGCCGGTGAACTGCACCAGCGGCTTGGAATTGCCCGCGCGGAAGAACTCCATCTGCTCAGACGGGTTGTTCACAGTCGAGTCGATCTGATTGCCCACCAGGTTCTTGGCCACCGTGCCGCCACCCGGGAACGGGATATAGGTCACGTCATATTCAAACGCGGCTTCCATCATCGCGGTCAGAACGCTGTCTTCCTGACCAGATCCCGTGCCGCCGACTTTCCAGTCTAGGCCGGCCTCTTTCACCGCACCGACATAGCTGTCGAGATCAGTGATGTCCTCGCGGTCGGTGTTGACCCACAGCAGGAATGTGTCCATCGCCATCAAGCCAATGGGCGTGAATTGCGTCACGTCGACCCCAAGGTCTTCCTGGATGATCGGTGTGGTGTAAAAACTGTTGAGGGTCATCATCACAGTGTGATTGTCACCCGCCTTGTCCTGCATGTAGCGCAGCGCCTCGGCACCAGACCCACCCGGCTTGTTGATCGGAATAAACGGGCGTGGGCTGAGGTCTTTTTTCTCAATGAGACCTTGCAGCAGGCGCGCGATCTGGTCCGCGCCGCCACCTGTGCCGGCCATGATGATAAATTCAACCGGCTTGCGCGGTTGCCATTCCGCCAGGGCTGCCGGAGCCGTCAAAGCAAGTGCAGCGGCACTTGCCGTTAGTGTTTTCAATAGCGTCATTCGACGTCCTCCCTATTCATTTGACCCTGCGGGCCTCTTTACGCTGTCAAAGCAACGTCAGCGCGGCATTGTATACCTTGGTATTTTTATTGCTTCATCAACGTGTTTAACGAAACAAAAATACCCGCCTGCCGCATAGTTAGCACATATTCCGGTAAGGCAAACTCTTAATGCGCCAAAACAATCGGAATTTCCGCGGCCTCCACCACGGTTTGCGTATTCCCCCCAAAAATCGACTCACGCTCATAGCTGTCGTGGTATGCGCCCATGACCAAAAGGTCGCCGCCTTCTGATGCGCAATGGTCCAAGAGCTTGCGGCCGACATTGCCGTCTTTCTCAAAGCTGTTGATGCGCGCACTGACACCCCGGACATCCAGATAGTTGACCAATTCCTCTGCACTGGTCGCATGTGCGTCCTGCCCGGCCGTCAGGATCGTGACAGCCTCGGCCGCCTCAATAAGTGGCATCGCCATCGCCAGCGCGCGGGTGGCCTCCAGCGATCCGTTCCAGCCTATGCAGACATGCCGCCCCAGATCGGGCGCGACCGCTTCAACCTCAGGACACATCATCACAGGTCTTGCGGACGAAAATAGCGCAGATTTCAGTGTGTTATATCCCAAATTGGTGGATTTATCGGGCTTGGGCACACAGATCAGATCCGCCAGCCGCCCATAGTGCCGCACCGCATCGGCTTGCTTGCCGGTGTATTCCAGAAACGATGTATTTGCCTGACCCCGAGCCGGAAGTTGCACCGGCAAGCCAAACTTTTCGGCCAACGCTGTGAACTCTTCGCGCAGGGTTTCTTCGGTCACATCCGCCATGTTCCTGGACACGTCCTCCAATTGCTTGCGCAGGAAATTGGGGACAACCACGCCATAAGGCATCAGATCCTGCGCCGCCGGGCGGCAATGCACCACCTGAACATGCGCGCCAAAGCGTTTGGCCAGCACGGCGGCGTGGGCAAAGACATTGTCGCCTTTGCCATCACCGCGCACCGGCAATGTGATTTGATGCAACGCGCAGGCCATCCTTTTACTCCGCCGCTGTCTTCTGGGCCTCGCCAACGGCGCCGCTTTCGATGACGGCTTGCAGGGCCTCCCCCTCATAGCCCAGAACGTCGCGCAGGATCTCCACCGTATGCTCGCCCAAAAGCGGTGAACGCGTCACTTCCACCGGGCTGTCACTAAGCTTGATGGGACAGCCGACGCTCGCATAGGTCCCGCGCTCGGGGTGATCCACATCCACAATCGTGCCCGTCGCGCGCAAGCCCTCATCCTCAATGAGTTCCTTGGTCGACAGGATCGGCCCCACGGGGATGTTGAGCGGATTGCAGATGTCCATCACCTCGAACTTGGTCTTGGTCATGGTCCATTCTTCGATTGCGCCAAAGATTTCATTGAGCTTGTCGAGCCGCTCTGGTGGTGTGACATAGCCTTCGGCTGTCTTCCACTCAGGGCGTCCGATCACATCGCACACATTTTCCCACACCGCAGCCTGCGTAATGAAATAGGTATAGGCGTTGGGGTCCGTCTCCCACCCTTTGCATTTGAGAATGCGCCCCGGCTGTCCCCCGCCGGAGTCATTGCCCGCACGCGGTGTGGCCTCACCAAAGGGAATACCCTCGCCAAACTGGCTGTATTCCTTAAGCGGTCCCGCATCGAGCCGTTGCTGATCGCGCAGTTTGACCCTGCAAAGGTTCAGCACCCCGTCCTGCATCGGCGCGAGCACCTTTTGGCCCCGGCCAGTGCGTTCACGCTGGAAAAGTGCCGTCATGATGCCAAGCGCAAGATGAAGCCCCGTGCCGCTGTCGCCGATCTGCGCCCCGGTCACGAGCGGCGGGCCATCCAGAAAGCCGGTGGTCGAGGCGGCCCCGCCCGCGCATTGCGCCACGTTCTCATAGACCTTGCAATCCTCGTATTTACCCGGGCCAAACCCCTTGACCGACGCCATGATGATGCGCGGGTTGATCTCTTGAATCCGTTCCCAGCTGAACCCCATCCGGTCCAAGGCACCCGGCGCAAAGTTCTCGACCAGCACATCGCATTCCTCAATGAGGCGTGTGAGAACTTCCTTGCCGGTCTCGTTCTTGGAATTAAGCTCAATCGACCGCTTGTTGTGGTTGAGCATGGTGAAATAAAGACTGTCCGCCCCCGGCACATCCACCAGCTGCTTGCGCGTGGCATCTCCCACGCCGGGGCGTTCGACCTTGAGCACATCGGCCCCAAACCACGCCAGAAGCTGCGTGCAGGTCGGGCCTGATTGAACATGGGTGAAATCCAGAATTTTGATACCGTCCAACGCCTTCATCGGGCCTCTCCTTTGGAAATGTCAGTCTGTTCTGCCGCGCGCCAGAACTGACGCACATGATCATGCAATCGCATAGAGTGGTCGCGCACCCGATCCGCCGCAAGAGCACCATCGCGCGCCTCCAGCGCTTCGATGATGCCCATGTGATCGACCACGGATTTGGAAACGCGATCCTCTTCGCCCATCGCCCGGCGGCGCACGGCGTGCATATGCACAAAGAGCCCCTCCGCCATCACTCCAAGTAGCTTGCAATGGGAAATGTCCAGAATCCGCTGGTGAAAACGAATGTTGTCATCGGAGTATTCTGCAATCTCAGCCCCGGATTTTGTCAAAGAGTGCTTCGCGGCCATTTCGCGCAAGGACGCGACCTCATCGTCGGTTGCGGCCTCTGCCGCCAACCGGGCCGCCATGCTTTCCAGCGCGGCCCAGGCGACGATCATTTCGAGAATTTCAGTTAACGTCTTGCGCTGAACAAAAATGCCCCGACGGGGTTTGACTACGAGAAGGCCCTCCTGCTCCAATCGGATCAACACCTCGCGCAGCGGCGTGCGGGAGACACCCAACTGGTCTGCAAGACTGCGCTCATCAAGGCGCAGATCGGCATCTTCGGCATAGAGGTCCATGTCCAGAATGGCCCCGCGCATCCGCTCGTAGATGTGGTCCTTGAGCGTGACCGACGTATCTATGGGTTGCAATTTCATGGGCGGCAGTAGAGATCTCTTTTGATTCTGCTATCTGGTATACCAGATGCCAGATCAGAGCAAGGCAAACACCAATGGTTGCCTGTTTTCTTCAAAGAAAACAGCTTGGCAAATTGCAATTTGCCACAATGGAATTTTCCAAAATTCCAGGCCCAGTTTCTTTCAAAGCCCTCCGGGAACTTTTAAAGTTTCCGGGGGCTCAGCTTATTGCGCTGCAACAACGCTTGCATCCGCCGCCTCAACCCGTACGGCGGAATATTTGAACTCGGGGATCTTGCCATAGGGGTCAACCGCCGGGTTGGTCAAAATGTTCGCCGCCGCCTCGACATAGGCAAAGGGCACAAAGACCATATCTGGTGCAATCGCACGATCCGCCCGCGCCATGATCTCAATCGAGCCGCGCTTGGTGGTGATCCGCACCATGCCGCCAGGCTCCACCCCAAGCTGGCGCAAAGTCGAGGGGTGCAGCGAACAGTTGGCCTCAGGCTCCACCGCATCCAAAACCGTGGCACGGCGCGTCATCGACCCGGTATGCCAATGCTCCAACTGCCGCCCAGTGGTCAGCACCATCGGGAAATCAGCATCCGGCAGGTCATCTGGCGGAATCACAGACGCAGGTGTGAAGCGTGCCCTCCCCTCTGGGCGTGGGAAGGCGTCGCCAAACACAACCGACTGGCCAGGGTCTTCTGGTGAGAGCGACGGGTAAGTGACCGCCTCGTTCTCAAGCCGGTCCCAAGTGATGTTGTCGAGACTGCGCATATTCACCGCCATCTCGGCAAAGACCTCAGACGGGTGCGTGTACGTCCAGGGCAAACCGCAGCGCTTGGCCAGTTCGACCTCAATCCACCAATCCTCTTTCGCCTCTCCGGGCGGGGGCACAGCGGGCCGCAGCATCTGAACAGTCCGGTTGGTGTTTGAGACAGTTCCTGACTTTTCATACAAAGCCGATGCTGGCAGGATGACGTCCGCATAGTTGGCCGTCTCGGTTATGAAAATATCCTGCACCACCAGATGATCGAGCTTGGCCAATGCATCCCGTGCATGTTCCACGTCAGGGTCAGACATGGCCGGGTTTTCGCCCAGCACGTACATCGCCTTGATGTGACCCTCATGCACCGCATCCATGATCTCAGTCACGGTGAGGCCTTTTTCATTGCTGAAATCACCCGAGGCCCACACATCCGTAAAGGCAGAGCGCACACCATCATCGGTCACCGACTGATAATCCGGCAGGAACATCGGAATAAGCCCGGCATCAGACGCCCCTTGCACGTTGTTCTGTCCGCGCAGCGGATGCAGACCTGTGCCCGGACGGCCCACATGGCCACACATCAGTGCCAGTGAGATCAGGCAGCGCGAATTGTCTGTGCCATGAATATGCTGGCTAATGCCCATGCCCCAGAAGATCATGCCGGCCTTGGCCGTCGCAAAATCACGGGCGACCGCCCGCAAAGTCTCCGCCGGAATACCGCAAAGCTCTTCCATCTTCTCAGGTGCGAATTGCGCCAGATGCTCTTTCTCGGCCTCCCAGTTTTCGGTGAAGGCTTCGATATATTGCTGATCGTAGAGCCCCTCTTCGACGATCAGATGCATGATCGCGTTGAGCATGGAGACATCGGCCCCGGGTTTGAACTGCAGCATATGCGTGGCGAACCGTCGCAGGCCAACGCCGCGCGGGTCCATCACAATGAGCTTACCACCGCGTTTGGTGAACTGCTTGAAATAGGTCGCCGCAACAGGGTGGTTCTCCACCGGGTTGGCCCCGATGACAATCGCCACATCCGCGTCCTTGATGTCATTGAACCCAGCCGTCACAGCGCCAGAGCCGACATTCTCAATGAGAGCGGCCACAGAGGAGGCATGACACAGCCGCGTGCAATGGTCGACGTTATTATGGCCAAAGCCCTGACGGATAAACTTCTGGAAAAGATACGCCTCTTCATTGGTGCATTTCGCACTGCCGAAGCCCGCCACCTCACGACCGCGTCCCTTCAGACCGCCCGCCGCGACATCCAGTGCTTCATCCCATGACGCTTCGCGGAAGAAGTCCTGCCAGTTATCCGGGTTCACGTTGAGCCCTTTGGCAGGCGCATCCTCACGCCGGATCAGAGGTTTGGTGAGACGGTGCTGGTGGTGGATATAGTCATATCCAAACCGCCCTTTGACACAGAGACGCCCCTCGTTTGCAGGCCCATTTATGCCCTCGACATATTTGATCTTGCCGTCTTTGACCTTCATGCTGATCTGACAACCCACACCGCAGAAGGCACAGACACTTTTGACCTCGTGGTCATAGTCCTTGCTGTCCCCGATCTGCGCATCATCCACCACAGAGGCTGGCATCAGCGCGCCGGTCGGGCAGGCCTGCACGCATTCGCCACAAGCCACGCAGGTGCTTTCTCCCATCGGGTCGGCCTGATCAAACACCGGGTAAGCATCATGCCCCCGGCCCGCCATGCCGATCACGTCATTGACCTGTACCTCGCGGCAAGCGCGCACGCAAAGGCCACATTGAATGCACGCATCGAGGTTCACACTCATCGCCACATGGCTGTCATCCAGCAGTGGAATGCGGTCTTTCTCAAGCTTGGGCAAACGGCTGTCCGAGACGCCGTTCATCTCGGCCATATCCCACAGGTGGCTTGATTTGTCATGCGCCTCAGCGCGCTCCGGCTGATCGGTGACCAGCATCTCAATCACCATCTTGCGCGCAGTTTCTGCCCGCGCGGAATTGGTGGTCACGACCATCCCGTCCGCCGCTTCGCGGATGCAGGAAGCCACCAGCGTGCGCTCGCCCTCCACCTCAACCATACAAGCCCGGCAGTTGCCATCGGGGCGATAGCCCGGCGCGGGTTTGTGGCAGAGATGCGGGATCACGAGACCCCGACCATGCGCCACTTCCCAAATGGTGAGACCCTTCTCGGCGGTGACTTCTTTACCATCGAGTGTGAATTTGACTGTATCGCTCATGGCTTACACCTCCTCCGGGAAATGTTTCATCGTCAGTCTGATCGGGTTCGGGGCCGCCTGACCCAGACCGCAGATGGACGCATCGACCATGGTTTGGCTCAGCTCTTCCAGAAGGCCCTGATCCCATGTGTCCGCCTGCATCAGCTTGACTGCCTTCTCACAGCCCACGCGGCAGGGTGTGCATTGACCACAGCTTTCATCCTCAAAGAATTTCAGCATGTTAATCGCGGCTTCCTTCGCGCTGTCTTGATCAGACAGCACCACAACAGCCGCCGAGCCGATGAAGCTGCCATGCGGTTGCAACGTGTCAAAATCGAGCGGTATGTCGTTCATAGAGCTGGGCAACAGCCCCGAGGACGGTCCACCCGGCTGGTACGCTTTGAATGTGTGACCATCAAGCATACCGCCCGACGCCTCGATGATATCGGTGATCGTTGAGCCTGCAGGCAGCAGATGCACGCCGGGGTTTTTGACACGCCCCGAGACCGAGTAAGAGCGCAACCCGACACGGCCATTTTTCTCAACACCGGACAGGATCTCTTTGCCTTCACGCAAGACACGGGCCACCCAGTAAAGCGTCTCAACATTGTTGACCAAAGTGGGACGATTGAAGATGCCCACTTGGGCGACGAACGGCGGGCGGTGACGCGGCAGACCGCGCTTACCTTCGATGCTTTCAATCATCGCGCTTTCTTCGCCGCAGATATAGGCCCCGGCCCCGCGGCGCAGGTCGATGTATCCCTCAGACACAATGCCGGCGCCTTCCAAAGCTTTGATCTCACGCGCTAAAATATCAAGCACAGCTGGGTATTCGTCACGCATGTAAATAAAACAGGTCTCGGCCTCGACCGCCCAGGCGGCGATCAGCATACCCTCAAGAAAGAGATGCGGTGTGCGTTCGAGATAGTAGCGGTCCTTGAACGTGCCCGGCTCGCCCTCGTCACCGTTCACAGCCAGATACCGCGGCCCGGCCTCGGCGCGCACAAAGCCCCATTTGCGGCCCGAGGGGAAGCCCGCGCCGCCAAGGCCTCGCAAGCCGCTGTCGAGCAACTCTTGCTGGATGGCCTCAAAGTCACCACCGGCGCGAATTTCTTCCAGCTTGGTATAGCCACCAGCCGCCTTGTAGGCTGCAAAATCCTCATACTCCGGCAGATGCGCATGGGTGTCGCCTACCGCAATCGCAGCTTCCACCTTTTCGACCGTCGCATGATCAATATGGTTGTGGCCCAACTCCAGCACCGGGGCTGTGTCGCAGCGGCCCATGCAGGGCGCGCGCAAGACGCGTACATGGGCGGGGTTCATACCGTCTTCCAAAGCGGCTTTGAGTTGCTGCGCACCGGCCAACTCACAGGACAGGGAATCGCACACCCGAATGGTGAGCACTGGTGGCGGGACATCGCCCTCTTTCACCACGTCGAAATGCGCATAGAAGGTGGCAACCTCATAAATCTCAGCCTGCGCGATGCGCAACTCTTCGGCAAGCGCGCGGATGTGAGCGGCTGAGAGATGGCCGTATTTATCTTGAATCAGGTGCAAAAACTCGATCAGCAGATCGCGGCGACGCGGCCTGTCGCCCAGCAGATCACGCACCTCCTGCCAGGCCTGATCCGTCAGTTGACGGCCCTTGGGCGTGTGGCGCCCTTTGCCCTTCCCAGATTTCCAAACGCCGTTGCGATCGTCCAAAGCCATGCGTAATCTCCTGTCTGCCGCGCGGACCGTAACGCAGAGAAATCACAGGCAAAATTCGTATGTTCAAAAGTTACGATAAGCAAAAATTATTGCACAGCATCCCGTAGAGCTTGCAGCGTCCGCAGCCCCGGTCCACGCTTGGGCGTCACCAGGCTCAGGGACTTGCGTACCACCGGCTCGGTCAGGGGATGCACCTCCACCGCCTCCAACGTGCCAATGCTCTCCACCACACCGCGCGGCACAATCGTAGCAGCAGCACCGGAGATCGCCATCACAACACCGGCTGTGAGTCCCGACAGTTCCGCGACCACGGTGGGTTGCACACCGACCTGATGGAAGACTTCGTCCAGAATACGCCGGTTTTGCATACCCGGCTCCAGCAGACACATGGGCAATTGGCTGGCCTCTTTCCAGGTGATATCGCCTTGATCCGGATCCACCATGCCCGAAGGTGCCAGAAGCACATATTCTTCTTCATGCACCGGCTGCATCTCCAGCGACGCTTTGTCGACCGCTTCGGTATAGGTGATGCCCGCATCAAAAAGCCCCTCCTCGATCCCCAGCAGGATCGACATGGACGAGGTCGATTTAATTTTGACGGTGATGCCAGGGTTGGCCTCTCGCAAGGCTTTCGTCAGCTTCGCGGCATAAGCTGAAGCGGTCGGCACAACACCAAGCCGCAAAACCCCTGTCACGTCGCCAGGCTCCGCACTGAATTCCCGCTCCAGCCGTTCCACATCCTCAAGGATTTGCAGCGCGTGGCGTACGATGGATTCTCCATCCGGCGTCAGCCCCTCGAACCGATTGCCCCGACGCACAATCTTGGTCTTAAGATGCTCTTCCAACTTGCTGATCCGCATGGAAAAAGCAGGCTGCGACACACCGCATTCCTCGGCCGCACGGGCAAAGTGTTTCTGCCGCGCAAGCGCTGTCAGATAGTGCAGGTCTTTGAGGCTGAGCACTGGTTATTCCCTCGGTATCACACGCGTTGGACATCCGTGATAGACCATGCAGGATTTATTGACCAGATTGAACGCTCAATACAGAAAACGCATCAAATTTCGATCATATAGACACAAGACGGCTTGTGATCCGCGCAGCAGGCCATGTGCCACACCCGTGCATCTGCCGAGATCAGACTGCGAAACACGTTTTCCAACAATGCGCATTGCCACAGGCATCCCCAAACCGCCATTGGATTGTTTTTGATCACCAACTGCAACGGCGGACCGGGCAGATGATGCACATGCGCCGACCCCGCAAAGGTCCATGCATGCTTTTCAAGCGCTTGCAGCAAAAGCGGGCCAGCCACATGTGGCGGCAATGTGTGCAACAGCTTCTGCGCCATATCCGGAATGTACTGTTCCAACAGGACATCCCCGGTTTTTCGGCCAGAACTAACGGCAACCAGATCCACCTGAGACCGGGGAAGTGTGTTTTCAATCGCCCTAACCAGAGCGAGAAATATATTTTGCGGCACCATTTCCTGGAGCTTTTGATCCAGCATGTGCCGCAAACCTGCAGCTTCCAAGACTTTCTGCGCCAGAATATCTCCACCCACATCGCTGAGCGCGTCTAATGTCTGCAAGATGGCGTCTGCCCCTATCTTGGGCTGTACCAAGTCATCCATTTCAATCCCCGGACCCACATACGGGCGAAAGTCTTTGAGAACACATTCAAGGCCAAAGCCCTTGCATTGGATCACCCTCGATGCCAGCCGAATTGCCGACACAAACCCGCACACCAGAAGAGAATATCTTGTTGGTTTCGGAACGCCTCAAAGCGATGTGAGGCACAGCTTGCAACTGCGCACCCTACGGAGTGTCTTGTGCCATAGATTGAGGAATCGCGGTTTGATCTGAATCAACAAGTCTCGCGATCAAAGACCCTGATTTCTAAGCGAAAATCTGATTTGCATGTTCTGAAAGGTAGATTTTCAACCAAGGGGTGTACTTACTTTGTTCTTTTCTCGCTAAGCGTGCCAAATCATCAAGGTCGACCCAATCGACTTCCATGACTTCCAAGGGATTCGGAAGCACCGAGATGCGTTCTGAAACCTGCGCTGTGAAGACATCGACAACCTCATGTTCGATAAGCCCACCGCCCACATCCGCACGATACTCCAGCTGGTCTCTAGCCCGGAGTTTGAGACCTGAGATACCCAGCTCCTCGTCCAGTCGCCGATGCGCACAATCCTCAGGGTCCTCTCCCCAATGCGGATGAGTACAGCACGTGTTCGCCCACAGACCGGGCGTGTGGTATTTGCACATCGCCCGGCGCTGGATCAGCACCTCGTTGCCATGCATCACAAAGACAGACACAGCCTTGTGGCGCAGCCCTTTCTGGTGCGCCTCAAGCTTTTCGACGGCAACCAGATCGCCGCCCACCCATGTCGGTATCATGATCTTCATGTAAATCCTGTCGGCACCAGCCGTGTCAGATGCGCCAAGTTCTTCAGTCCGATCTTGATATGCGCCATGGGCCGGGCGCGCACCAGTTTTTTGTTCATATAGGCCTCAAAGGTCAGACGTTGAACGTCGATGTCATGGCACAGCGACACAAACCGCTCGCGGCGTTCATCCGAGCGGTAGTAAGCGTTCTGCATTGAGGCCAGAACGCGAAAGACCATCTTGTGCTCTTTCATGAACATCTGCCGCGCCAGCCGCAGGTCCTTCACCCGTCCCGAAGCCAAACAGGCGGTTGCCGCGGTCGCCGCGGCGCGCCCTCCGGCCATGGCATAGTAAATCCCCTCGCCCGAACTTGGCGCAACCACGCCTGCCGCGTCCCCAGCGAGAACCACATCCTTGCCATTATCCCAGCGATCCAGCGGTTTCAATGGAATAGGCGCGCCTTCCTTGCGGATGGTCTCGCACTGGTCCAGCCCACTGGCCGCGCGCAGATCGGCGGTGGCTTGTTTAACATCCACTTCCTTGACCATAGACCCCATGCCGACGCTGGCGGATTTGCCGTGCGGGAATACCCAGCCATAAAAATCCGGGGAGATACGTCCATCATAAACCACGTCACAGCGATCCGGGTCATAGTCGCCCACAGCCCCAGGCGCTTCGATGATCTCATGATAGGCAATCACATAAGGGATGCGATCCCCGCCTTCGACCTCATCACGGGCCACGTTGGAGCGCGCGCCATCTGCGCCGATCACCAGCTTGCAGGGCAACTCACGTTCATTGCCGCTGACCTTGTCGCGGTAAATCACTTTGGTCACACCAATGTCGCGCTCAATCCGTTTGTACGTGCCAGTAGCCCGCACAGCACCCGCTTTGGCCGCGCGCTCGCGCAGGAACTCGTCAAAATCCTCGCGATCCACCATGCCGACAAAGCCGTTTTCAATGGGAATATCCACCTTGCGCCCGGTGGGTGAAATCATCCGGGCCGTTGTGATCTTGGCTACGAGCATGTCATCGGGAATGTTGAAATCTGCGATCAGACGCGGTGGAATGGCCCCGCCGCAGGGCTTGATCCGCCCTGCCCGATCCAACAGCGCCACGCTATGGCCGGACCGTGCCAGGTCTTCGGCTGCTGTGGCGCCTGCAGGCCCCCCTCCGACGACGACAACGTCATACATCTTCATTCTCCCGGTTGAAGCTGCGGCGCGACCGGTCGATGAAGAATCCGTGTCGCTACAAATGCAGCAGCTAAGAACAAAAGCGCCTCAAGCCCGAAAACCACGCCATAGGCAGTGGCATCCGACATGGTGAGACGCGCTAAATCGAGTGTGCCTGTGGCAATCAGGCCAGCCAGCCCCGCCGCGACGGCCTGAGACGCGCCAAAGACGCCCATGCGTGTGCCGGTGGCGCCTTTTTGCGCTGCGGCCAGACGCATCATTGAGCCAATAGCCCCGACCACGAAAAGCCCGTTGCCAAGTCCCAGAATGACCGTAAACGGCACCAGGGCCGCACCAATGCCAAGTCCGACAAGACCCACGGCCGAGATCACACACCCAGCAACGGCCCAGAACCGCAGGCTTCCAAAGCCAAAGGTCGACAGGCCTCCCGCCGCGATCATCCCCAAGAGCGATGCGCCGTCTTTGCCGCCGGACAGTTTGGTCGAGGCGTCTGGTGTCAGCCCGTGAATGTGACCGGCAAAGGGCTCCAGCACCAATTCACTGAGGTAGAATGCGAGGATCGACAGGAACACGAAGCCGGTGAAGGCCCTTGCAGCGGGATCCGCCAAGGTTGCGCGAATGGCCGGACCAAGGGCCGGTTCGGACGGCGCAGGAACCGCGCCAAGGCGGCTTTCGGTGCGCCATGTGGCGATGAAGGACAGCGCGAAACAGGCGATGGCCACGCAGGGCACCACCATCATCAGACGGTCTGGTGAATAAGGTTTGAGCGCAATGCCCGACCCAACAGAGGCCGCAATAGCCCCGGCAATCAGCATCAACCAAGCCAACGTGGCCGCCGCACCCTTGCGCTCATCTGAAACAGCTGTGGCCAGAAGCGCCAGGAAAGATGTGCCCGCAGCACCGATACCAAAGCCAATGAGAGCATAGGCAAGGATCCAGATGCTGATGGCTACGGTCGTGCTCGGCGCATAGGCAATAGCCCACCCGGTCATAACCAGCCCAAGGCCAACAACAGCCACGCCGCCAAGAATAAAGGGCGTGCGCCCGCCCTTGGCATCTGAACGATGGCCCCAAACCGGGCGCGAGAGCTGCACGGCGTAGTGCAAAGCCACCAGAAAGCCGGGAAGCAGCGCAGGAAGCGCCAGTTCGACCGTCATCAGGCGGTTAAAGAGGTTCACGGGTAAGGCCGACAGCCCACCAATCGCGGCATTAGCCAGACACAAGCGCAGGATTCCGCCCCAGCCCAGCATCACACCAGCCCCCGAATGGCGAAGGCGGCAATCATCATGCCGCTGACATAAAGCGTGACACCGGTTCCGTTGTACCACGGCGCCTTGCCCTTGGGGTCGCTCAGCAGCACACGCATGGCCAGGATTTGCGCAGCAAGAACAGCCACGATAGCAAGTGCATGCCAAACCTGTCCCCATGCAAACAGAAGCGCGATAACCCCGATCTGTGGCAGCGCCATAACCCAGCAGGCCACGCGCGCCGCGCGTTCCGGCCCCAACGTGACGGGCAAAGAGTTAACGCCAGTCTGACGATCGCCCTCCAAAGCCTTGAAATCATTGAGTGTCATAATGCCATGCGCGCCAACAGCATAGAGCAAGGCAATGACGGCAATCTGCCAGGATGGCGCACCAGCCGACAAAACAGCGGCACCTGTGAACCAAGGCAAACCCTCATAGCACAGGCCAACCAGCCCCGGCCCCCAGATGCCCGAGCGCTTGAGACGCACCGGCTCTGCCGAATAGGCCCAGGCCGCCAGCACGCCAAAGATCGTTGCGCCAAAACCCCATGGTCCCAACGTGTAGCCCAACGCCAGCGCAAGTGCGCTCATCACAAGAGCAATCCAAAGCCCCCAGCGCCCCGGAATGGCCCCGGACGGGATCGGGCGGTAAGGTTCGTTGATGGCATCCACATGCCGGTCGCACCAATCATTGGCCGCCTGGCTCATCCCGCAAACCACCGGCCCGGCCAACACCATGCCAATAAGCACAAGCCACGGCGCCGACAAAACCGGCGTTCCGGACGAGACGACGCCACAAAGATAGGCCCAGATCGGTGGAAACCACGTGATCGGCTTGATCAACGTCAACATCGCACGCGGCTGCGGCAAGCGTCGCTCAGCGTGTAGATTCAATGAGACACTCATAGTGTCAATTAAACCTTACAATTCGGATTCGGGAAAGGTCTTTTTTCGCTAAGGCGACGGCAAGCAATCGCTCATGCCAAGAGCACCGCAATCAGACAGGCGACTGGCAAGTTTTACAGGAAGATACTTCATTAAACCTTTGATATATCAGGATATATCGTCACTGTCGGCATTCATCAGACCATGTTTACGTAGCTTCACATAGAGGCTTTGTCGCGACAGACCCAACATTTCGGCGGCCGCGACACGATTGTTGCCCGTCAATTGCACAGCCGTCTCAATACAGAGCTTTTCAATAACGTCCGATGTGGCCGAAACCAATTCTTTCAAAGATGCAGTTCCCACCAGGTCCATAACATTTTTCATGGCATCTTCATTGACCGCACTGGTGGGGGCCTCACCGTCCGCCGCGGTGTTGGACGAAACACCGCGAATGACAAACCCATATCCAAAGTCTCCACCATGGCTCTCAAGATGTGACGCGGAGATATCCACGCCTGTTCGCGTTCCAGTCAAGCTGGTAATCTTGGTGGCGTAATTGCTCAGCCGCCCCTTCTTGAGCGCGGCTTCAAGCATGATCTTCATATCCACAGATCCACGCGCCAGATAGTCTGAAAAGGAGGTACCGCGCACGTCTCGCATCTGTGCGGCATCGGCCATGATCAGAAAGGACTCGTTGGCCTCTCGTATCGTGCCCTTGCCATCGGTCAGAACGATTGCATCGCTGGTCGACGCAAACAAAAGAGCGGTGGATTGTGCAACATCAGCACTGGTGGCCATGTTTGCATCAACCGGCACCAGTCGACAAAGAATAAAAAGCTGTCCGGCGGCCCGAAAATAGTCTGGGTAAACCGTCAATGAATGGCCATTGCGCCGCGCCACCAGATCAACGCCCTTTGCCTCATCTGTCCGCGCCGCGCTGGACAGCGCATCCAAAAGCTCTTCGCGCTTGCGCCCCTCAAACGCCTGCGCCAGAGACGATCCTGTCAAAGTGGAGGCCTTGGTGCCCAACAAAAGCGCCGCAGATGAATTCAAATCCCGGATTTTACCACTCTCGGGCTCAAGCATGATCAACCCGGTTTCGGACGCCTCAAGTGCAACATTGTAAAATGTTTGCTCTCCGCGCAGGAGTTGTTGATCCCGCTCGCGCGCCAGCTGTTCGGACACCAGGCGTTGCTGCACCTCTGCGATGGGCTGCATGTCACGCCCCAGAAGCAGAAGATGATCGCCGCCATAAATGCGATGAATCGAATACCGGATCGGAAATTCCCAAGTGGCGTTATCCACGTGATTAATCTCGATCCAGCGCGGCGTCATATTGGCATCGGCACGCATCTCGGCGATACGTTCGTCCAGCTTGGCCACGCTTTCCACGGTCAGGAATGAGTTGAAATTGCGCCCAACCCAGTGATCGAGACACCCCAGGGATGGACAATCGGGATTGACTGAAATCCCCTCAACATCACCGGCAGGCGACAGGTACACCGCCAGATCAGCGGCCAGTTCCACAATGCCCTGAACGCTGGACGGATCTGGCAACGCGCCAGCGCGCAATCGTTCCGATTTACGTCTTTCCCGGGTCACCTGCTCGCCCCAAATTCAATCCGAGCCCGCATCATCAGCTTATACCGCTGAATGGTAACGCCTCGGCCACACTCGCAAGCCCGCACTTTTCAATCGCGTCTCTCGCTGTGCGAACAGCAAAATCTGCGCCTGTACGTAGCACAAGCTTTTTATTCTCCTCAACCATGCGACCGCCAATAACAATCGGTGGCGTATGGCTTGTGTTTGATCGAATGTAATCCACCAAATCTGTGGTTTGTTCAACCGCGCCCGGCGTTGCAATCGAAATGCCAATCATCGCAAAACGCTGCGAACTGATAAGCTCGGCCAGCTCCACGTTCTTCAACCCGATGGCCATATGCACCCACAACCCGTGCCGGCGCAGGTTATCCGCCGCAACAAAAGCCCCCAGCGCGTGTTGTTCAAATTCCGGGATCGCCACCAGAACCGATTGCCCCAAAGGCACGCTGCGATCTGTCCAGCGCGTTGCAATACGCCCTTCTTGCTGGCGGAACAGGCTTTGCAGACGTGATGCGGCCACTGTGACATCCACGAAACTGGCCTGGTCGCTGACCCAAAGCTCACCAAGATACCGCGCCGCGGCCGGGACATAGGATTGAAACACCTCTTCTTGCGTCACACCCGTCGCGATCAGTGCGGCCACGACCGAATGATAACTGGACTCTGCTTCTGACATCAGAGCATCGCACAGGCGCTTGATCCACTCGTCCCGCGTTTTCGGTTCTTGGTTGGCAGTGTTCGTCATCACAGTGCGCAACGCGGATTCAACAAGGAACCGGATCGCAGGCCGCTGCATCTCGGAGAGACCCAGCGCTTTATATGATGACGGATCGTCCACGCATCTCTCCCTGGAGGCATATACACCTCACTTTATGCATACGTGTTTATCTTTGCTATCTTATTGGCTCCAGTGTGCGCTCGGCCTTTCTAGTTGTCAATTTCCCTTGACAATCATGGCGGGCGATTGGCGGCAACACCTTGTTATAAAGACTTATTTGGATCACTTCATAACTTCGGCTGGCGCGATAAAGCCCCTTAAATACATGAGAAATGTCAAGTCTTGGGCGCCGACTCACCCACTTGACAAATTTAATTTACACTCAGCTCACACTCATAGTGTAAATTTTAATTGACACTTCGTCGCACCCCCAACTAGCATCAAGACAATCAGGGGAGCTGCGAGGGAATTCATGACGCCGGATATGGCAGACGGGCACAAGCGTGTTGCACTTTACACGGCTGAGCAACGTGCGCGCCGCGACGCAACGGTCTGGACCACGGTTCAGGGCGTTCTGGCTCCGGCACAGTTTCTGGTCTTTGTTGTGTCCCTGATCCTCGTCTTGCGTTACCTCGCGACTGGCTTGGGTTATGAGGTCGCAACATGGTCGATACTCATCAAAACCGGCTTCCTTTACCTGATCATGATCACCGGAGCGATTTGGGAAAAAGTTGTTTTTGATCAATATCTTTTCGCCGAGCCTTTCTTCTGGGAAGACGTCTTTAGCTTTGCTGTGATCGCTCTGCACACGGCTTATATTTGGGCGCTATTGACCGGCGCACTGTCTCCGGTCGGCCTGATGCTTCTCGCACTCGCGGCCTACGCAGCTTACGTCATCAACGCCGGTCAATTCCTGCTCAAACTACGTGCCGCTCGGCTTCAATCCGAGGCCATGGCATGAACTCGCATGCGCCCCCTCCTGGCCCACGTGGTTGCCTCGACACACCAGTTCTCAAACAACGTGGACAGCATGAGGTGTTCTGCGGTCTGACGGGAATCATCTGGCTGCATCGCAAGATGCAGGATGCGTTTTTCCTGGTTGTTGGTTCCAGAACGTGCGCGCATCTGCTTCAATCTGCGGCTGGGGTGATGATTTTTGCCGAACCGCGCTTTGGCACGGCGATCCTTGAAGAAACCGATCTTGCAGGCCTTGCCGATGCGCAGGAAGAGCTTGAGCGGGAAGTCGCCCGTTTGCTCGAACGGCGCAAGGATATTCGCCAGCTTTTCCTCGTGGGCTCCTGCCCGTCCGAGGTCATCAAGCTGGACCTCGCCCGCGCCGCTGAGAAGCTCTCGGCGCAATATGCCCCGCATGTGCGGGTGCTCAACTATTCCGGCTCTGGTATCGAAACCACCTTCACCGAAGGGGAAGATGCCTGTCTTGCCGCAATGGTTCCGGCCCTGCCGGAAACTGATGAACGCCAGCTCCTTGTCGTTGGCGCTCTTCCCGATGTCGTAGAGGATCAAATGCTTGATCTTCTTGGCAAACTTGGGATCGACAATGTCAAAGTGCTGCCAGCGCGACGCGCCGACAGCACCTTGGCGGTCGGTCCGAATACTGTGTTTGCACTAACCCAGCCATTCCTGGGCGGCTCCCTCGCCGCGTTAGGAAGGCGCGGGGCGCGTCACATTCCAGCGCCTTTCCCGTTCGGCGAAGAAGGCACGACTTCGTGGCTTCGCGCCGTGGCAATGGAATTCGGTGTCGACCTCACCCTGTTCGACACTGTAACACACGCGCCCCGCGCACGTGCAAAAAAGGCCATCGCGAAGGCTGCGGAGCATCTCGATGGCAAAAGCGTGTTCTTCTTTCCAGACAGCCAGATGGAAATCCCTCTGGCGCGCTTCCTGACCCGCGAATGCGGCATGGAGGCGATCGAGGTTGGCGCACCCTTTATTCACAAAGGTGTCGTTGGCCCTGATCTGGAGCTTCTGGCCGAGGGTCCAACCCTCGCCGAAGGCCAAGACGTTGACCTGCAACTGGAGCGCTGCCGCGCCGCACAACCGGATCTGACTGTGTGCGGTCTTGGCCTCGCCAATCCACTGGAGGCCGAAGGGCTGACCACCAAATGGGCCATCGAACTGGTCTTCACACCGGTGCATTTCTACGAACAGGCCGGTGATCTGGCCGGGCTCTTTTCGCGTCCCATCCACCGCCGAAATGCCTTGCGGTTGGAGGCGGCGGAATGAAGCTGTCGGTCTGGACATATGAAGGCCCGCCGCATGTCGGCGCGATGCGTGTCGCCACCGCGATGAAGGGCCTGCACTACGTCCTGCACGCGCCGCAAGGCGACACCTATGCCGATTTATTGTTCACCATGATCGAGCGGCGCAATCACCGTCCGCCCGTCACCTACACCACCTTTCAGGCCCGCGACCTGGGGTCGGACACGGCCAACCTGTTCAAAACCGCCTGCAAAGAGGCCTATGACCGGTTTCAGCCACAGGCAATGATTGTCGGCGCGTCCTGCACCGCCGAACTCATTCAGGACGATCCCGGCGGCATGGCCGAACTTATGGGTCTGCCCTGTCCCGTGGTTCCCCTCGAACTGCCCAGTTATCAGCGCAAAGAGAACTTCGGCGCGGACGAGACTTTGTTTCAGATCGTTCGCATGCTCGCCAAACCAACCGACCGCACCACGCACATCACGGCGAACCTCATTGGCCCCACAGCCCTTGGATTTCGCCATCGCGACGACATCACCGAAGTCACCGCCCTGCTAGAAGAGATGGGCATCACCGTGAATGTCTGCGCGCCTTTCGGGTCCACGCCAGAGGACATCACCCGCCTGGGTGCCGCTCATTTCAACGTCCTGATGTATCCTGAAACCGGCGAGGCGGCCTGTCGTTGGATGGAGCGCGAGCTGGGACAACCTTACACAAAAATCGTGCCAATCGGCGTTGGGGCCACACATGACTTCGTGAGAGAAGTTGCCGAAATCACTGGGCTGGCCCCCAAGCTAGACACGTTCCGCCTGCGCCTGCCCTGGTATTCATCCAGCGTGGACAGCACCTACCTCACCGGCAAACGTGTGTTCCTCTTCGGCGACGGAACCCATGTCGCCGCTGCGGCCCGCATTGCCCGTGATGAGATGGGCTTCGAGGTGGTGGGCATGGGCTGTTACAACCGCGAAATGGCGCGCAATATCCGCGCCTTGGCCAAAGAGTTTAACGTCGAGGCCTTGATCACTGAAGACTATCTCGACGTTGAGGCCCGCATCGAGGAACTGGCCCCGGAAATGATCCTCGGCACACAGATGGAACGCCATATCGGCAAGCGCCTCGGCATTCCCTGCGCAGTCATCTCGGCCCCTGTCCACGTACAGGATTTCCCGGCCCGCTACAGCCCGCAAATGGGCATCGAAGGCGCCAACGTGATCTTCGACACCTGGGTGCATCCGCTGGTCATGGGACTGGAAGAGCACCTGCTGCACATGTTCCGCGACGATTTCGAATTCCACGATGATGCGGGCGCCAGCCACCACGGTCATGCCGCTAAGGCGCGCGTTGAGACGCCCGAGCCGACCGAAGTGCAAACCACACCCACAGACGACAACATCATCTGGCTCGCTGACGCGGAAAAAGAGTTGAAGAAGATCCCCTTCTTCGTCCGCGGCAAAGCCCGCCGCAACACCGAGATTTTCGCCGCCGAGCGCGGTGTGAACGAGATTTCCATCGACACGCTTTACGAGGCCAAAGCCCATTATGCGCGATGACGTCTCCATAACGCGGCCCTACCGCGTGGTGATCCTGACCCTGGACAGCCACGCCAACGCCCCCTGCGCCGAGGCCATGCACAATTTGGCTCTGGATTTTCCTGGCCTTGAGCTGTGCCTGCATGCCGCCGCGGAGTGGGGCGAGAGTCCGGCCGCGCTTGAGGCAGCACGCGCCGATATCGCCCGGGGCGACATCATCATCGCAAATCTTCTGTTCCTTGAGGATCACATCAACGCCGTCCTGCCAGACCTCACCGTCCGGCGCGAGGATTGCGATGCCATGGTGGGCGTGATTGCAGATGCCAAGATCGTAAAACTGACCCGCATGGGCACGCTCGACATGTCGGCCCCCGAAAGTGCCACGCGCAAGCTGATGAAAAAGCTCCGCGGCCAGACCAAGCAGAACGTGGATTCCGGCGCCAAGAAGATGAAGATGCTGCGCCGCCTGCCACGCATTCTCAAGCTGATCCCCGGCAAGGCCCAAGACCTGCGCGCGTGGTTTTTGGTCATGCAATACTGGCTCGGGGCGTCAAATGAAAATGTCGAGGGCATGCTGCGTTTTCTGATTTCGCGCTATTGCCGTTATGACGATTGGCGCGGGGCCAAGACCGCCTTGCCTGTAGAATACCCCGATACCGCACTTTATCACCCAGACCTGCCTGAACGGATCACAACTGACCCAAGTGCCCTGCCGCATATCACCAAGGGCGCGGCGACGGTCGGTCTTTTGATGATGCGGTCTTATGTGCTTTCTGGCGATACCGCGCATTATGACGCGGTGATCCGCGCGCTGGAGGCCCGCGGGCTGAATGTGCTGCCTGCCTTTGCCGGTGGGCTGGATGCGCGCCCTGCGATTGACGGGTTCTTCAAAGGGCCCACAGGCACCAAGATCGACACGCTCTTGTCTCTCACCGGCTTTTCGCTTGTGGGCGGGCCGGCCTATAACGACAACGACGCCGCAATCAAAGAACTGACCGCGCTTGATGTGCCCTACGTGGCCGCACATCCGCTGGAATTCCAGACCCTCGCCCAATGGGCCGCCTCACCTCAGGGGCTTGGCCCGATTGAGACCACCATGCTCATCGCTCTACCCGAGCTCGACGGCGCAACCTGCCCCACGGTCTTTGCTGGTCGTCATGGCGAAGGCGGCTGTGATGGCTGCGCCCATATGTGTACGCATCAGGGAACTGACAAGGCCATGGCCCCCTGCCATGAGCGCATTGAGACCCTGACCGAGAAAGTTGACCGCCTCATCCGCCTGCGCCGCCGCAAACTGGCGGAAAAGAAAGTGGCCATCGTCCTCTTCGGTTTCCCGCCCAACGCCGGGGCTGTGGGGACGGCTGCGTATCTGTCGGTCTTTGAAAGTCTGCACAACACGATGCTGCAGATGAAAGAAGACGGTTACGCCATCGAGGTGCCCGATACCGTGGACGCCTTGCGCGCCTCCGTGCTTGAGGGCAACGCCGCACAATATGGCCAAGAGGCCAATGTCGCAGCCCATGTGAGCGCCGATGAGATTGTCGCAGGCACGCCGCCTCTGTATGAGATCGAAGAGGTCTGGGGTCCTGCCCCCGGCAAGGTGCAATCCGACGGGCGCGGTGTCTTTGTGTTGGGCCAGCATTTTGGCAATGTCTTCGTCGGCGTGCAGCCCGCCTTTGGCTATGAGGGCGACCCGATGCGCCTTCTCTTTGAGCGCAGCTTTGCGCCCACCCACGCCTTTGTGCAGTTCTACCTCTGGCTCAGAAACCGCTTTGAGGCCGACGCCATCCTGCATTTCGGCATGCATGGCGCTTTGGAATTCATGCCGGGGCGTCAGGCCGGGATGGGACCACGCGACTGGCCGGATCGGCTTATTGGCGAGATGCCCAACATCTATCTCTATGCGGCCAACAACCCATCTGAGGCGAGCCTGGCCAAACGCCGTTCGGGTGCTGTCACAATCTCGCACCTGACCCCGCCATTGGCGACCGCTGGTCTCTACAAGGGATTGGCCGAACTCAAAGACAGCCTGACTCGCTGGCGTGCAACATCGCCCGATGCGCCCGAGCGGCGTGAGATCGAAACACTCATCCGCGAACAGGCCGAGACCGTTGATATGGGCGGCACACCGCCCGAAGATCTCTGGCTGACGCTTCTGGAAACCGAAGATGCGCTGATCCCTGAGGGACTGCATGTTCTGGGACGGCCCATGTCGCAAGAGGCGCGCACAGAATACCTGTCCCTGCTGACTGATGCCGATGCCGCGACCCGCGCAAAGGTCGATCACCAGCTTCAGCAAAGCACGGAAATCCCCGCTTTGATGCACGCGCTTGAGGGCCGATTCACCCCGCCGGTACATGGCGGCGATTTGATCCGCTCGCCTGACATCCTGCCAACGGGCCGCAACATCCACGCCTTTGACCCGTTCCGTATGCCAAGCGAATTTGCCTGCCGCGCAGGGGCCAAACAGGCGCAGCTCTTGCTTGAAACGCATCAGACCCTGCCCCGCACGGTGGCCATCGTGCTGTGGGGGTCGGACAACATCAAATCAGACGGCGAGCAACTGGCGCAGGCGCTGGCCCTGATGGGCGCGAAACCTCGCTTTGACAGCTTTGGCCGCCTCTGCGGTGCGGACCTTATCCCGCTCGAAGAGCTGGGCCGTCCGCGCATCGACGTGATCATGACGCTTTCGGGCATCTTCCGCGATCTGCTGCCCCTGCAGACCAAATTACTGGCCGAAGCCGCCCTTAAAGCAGCGCAAGCCGATGAGCCGCTGGAAATGAATTTCATCCGCTCCCATGCGCTGAGCTATGCCGAGAAAATCGGCTGTGACCTGCAGACCGCCGCACTGCGCGTCTTTTCCAACGCAGAAGGCGCCTATGGCTCAAACGTCAACATGATGGTCGACAGCTCTGCCTTTGACGATGAGGACGAGCTGGCCGATGCCTATGTGGCGCGCAAGAGCTTTGCCTATGGTGTCGACGGCAAGGCGGCGGCCAATGACACGCTGCTGCAAACCGCGCTGAGCGATGTGGAACTGGCCTATCAGAACCTGGAGTCAGTCGAGCTGGGCGTGACCACGGTGGATCATTACTTTGACACGCTGGGGGGCATTTCGCGCGCAGTGAAACGCGCCCGTGGCGGTGAAGAGGCGGCGATCTATATCTCCGACACCACGCGCGGCGCGGGCAAGGTGCGCACGCTGGCGGATCAGGTGTCCCTTGAATCCCGCTCCCGTGCGCTCAACCCCAAATTCCACGAGGCCCTGCTGCAACACGGTGCCGAAGGCGTGCGCCAGATTGAAAGCGCCTTCACCAACACCATGGGCTGGTCCGCCACCACCGGACAGGTCGAGCCGTGGGTCTACCAGCGCCTCTCCGAGACCTTTATCCTGGACGACGACATGCGCCAACGGCTGGCCGATCTCAACCCGACCGCCTCCTCGCGCATGGCCAACCGCCTGCTGGAGGCGCATGACCGCGCCTATTGGCAACCCGACGAAGACACCCTCGCCGCCCTCCGTGACGCAGCCGATGCGCTGGAAGATCACCTCGAAGGAGTGGCCGCAGAATGACAATGACACCCGAAAGGACAGGCCAGATATGAGCCCGCGCGACGAGATACCAGCCCTCAAGGGCCAGGACGGCGAAGGATCGGTGCAAGTGCATCAGGACGCGTCATTGAAAATCGAAGGCGCCAAGGTGTTTTCGGTTTACGGCAAGGGGGGATTGGTAAATCCACCACCTCCTCCAACCTTTCTGCGGCCTTCGCCAAGATGGGCAAGCGGGTTCTGCAAATCGGGTGTGATCCCAAGCATGACAGCACCTTTACCCTGACTGGCCGTTTGCAGCCCACAGTGATCGATATCCTGAAAGAGGTCGATTTTCATCCCGAGGAACTGCGCCCCGAAGACTTCGTCGCCGATGGCTGGGGCGGTGTGAAGTGCGTTGAGGCCGGCGGCCCACCTGCGGGCACGGGCTGTGGCGGCTATGTGGTTGGTCAGACGGTGAAACTGCTCAAGCAGCATCACATGCTGGAAGACACCGATGTTGTAATCTTTGACGTGCTCGGCGACGTGGTCTGCGGCGGGTTTGCCGCCCCGCTGCAACATGCGGACCGCGCGGTCATCGTCACCGCGAATGACTTTGACAGCATCTACGCGATGAACCGCATCATCGCCGCGGTCCAGGCCAAATCCGCCAACTACAAGGTGCGCCTGGCGGGCTGCGTCGCGAACCGGTCGAAGGACACCAATGAGGTGGATCGCTATTGCGCCACTGTGGGGTTCAACCGGATCGCCCATATGCCCGATGTGGACGCCATCCGCCGCTCGCGCCTGAAGAAAAAGACGCTCTTCGAGATGGACGACGAAGACGACATCATTGCCTGCCGTGCGGAATATGTCCGGCTGGCGGAAACACTTTGGAACGGCACCGAACCGCTGGCCCCTGCCCCGATGGAAGACCGCGATATCTTTGAACTTCTGGGATTTGATTGATGAGCTACGACCGCACGCTCTCTGACGTCGAAACCTATTTCGACAAGACAGCCACCCGCACTTGGGAACGGCTGACCAGTGATGCGCCGGTCTCAAAGATCCGCGAAACCGTACGTCGGGGCCGCGATGCCATGCGCGCGCAAATGCTGTCTCGCCTGCCCAATGACTTGCGCGGCGCTCGAATCCTCGACGCAGGCTGCGGTGCCGGTCAAATGACCACGGAACTGGCCCAGCGCGGCGCGGATATAGTCGCCGTGGATATCTCGCCCTCACTGGTGGGCATCGCGCAATCCCGCCTGCCAGAGGCTTTGCGCCCGCGCGTGTCCTTTCACACCGGCGACATGTTGCGCGAGGAACTTGGCCGGTTCGACCATGTCATGGCCATGGACAGCCTGATTTACTACCGCGACGCCGATATTGCCCGATCGCTCGCAACTCTGATGCACCGCACCACGGGACGCATTGTCTTTACTGTCGCCCCCCGCACGCCGCTTTTGATGGCCATGTGGTACGCGGGCAAGCTTTTCCCGCGCTCTGACCGCTCGCCCACCATGATCCCGCACAGCCCGGCGCGTCTGGCCCGGGCCTATGCCGACACCGGCGCACCGGGCAGGCTTACACCTCTGAACCGCATCACATCCGGCTTTTACATCTCGCAAGCGTTGGAGGTGGCTGCATGAGCTTCTCCTCACGCCTTAAGCAGCTTCCTCTGAGCAGCCTGCCCTTTGCAGATGCCGCCAGTGAAGGCCTGCCTATGGGTGAGCTTTTACGGCTCTCGCTCTTTCAGGTCTCGGTGGGGATGGCCACGGTCATGCTTTTGGGCACGCTCAACCGCGTGATGATTGTCGAGCTTTCAGTGCCGGCCACCATCGTGGCGGTCATGATCGCCCTGCCCGTGCTCATTGCCCCCTTTCGCACACTGCTTGGCTTCCGCTCCGACACCTATCGCAGCGCCATCGGCTGGAAGCGTATCCCCTACCTCTGGTTCGGCTCGCTGTGGCAAATGGGCGGTCTGGCCGTCATGCCCTTCGCCCTTCTGGTTTTGTCAGGGCAACAGGCCGTAGGCCCAAGCTGGGCCGGTGAAGTGCTGGCTGCCATCGCCTTCCTGATGACCGGTCTCGGCCTGCATATGACCCAAACCGCCGGTCTGGCATTGGCCACAGACCGTGCCGATCCCGACACGCGGCCACGCGTTGTCGCACTGCTTTACGTCATGTTCCTGCTGGGCATGGGGCTATCGGCCATCATCGTCGGCTTCCTGCTGCGTGATTTCACCGAGCTTGGCCTTGTGAAAGTTGTGCAAGGCGCGGCCATGGTGGGGATCATCCTCAACCTGATCGCGCTCTGGAAACAGGAAAAGATGGCCCCCATGACCAAAGCCGAACGCGCCGCACCCCGCCCGCGCTTCCGTGAGGCCTGGGCCGACCTGATGCAGGGCGGCGAGGCGGGTCGGCTTCTGGCCGTTGTCTTCCTCGGCACCATGGCGTTCAACATGCAAGATGTGCTGCTGGAACCTTATGGCGGCGAAGTGCTTGGCCTGTCGGTTGCAGCCACCACGACACTCACGGCTATCTGGGCCGTCGGCGCACTGACCGGGTTTGTCCTCAGTGGCAGGCTTCTCACCCAGGGGCGCAACCCCTACCGTCTAGCGGCACTTGGCGTTCTGGTGGGGATCGCGGCTTTCTCCGTTGTGGTCTTTGCCGCACCGGTGCAATCCACAGCGATGTTCTTTGCCGGTGCCGGTCTCATTGGACTGGGCAGCGGCATCTTTGCTGTCTCAACGCTCACAGCCGCGATGAATATGCCCGCGCGTGGCCTTGCCGGTCACGGGCTGGCCCTCGGGGCCTGGGGCGCGGCCCAAGCCACTGCTGCTGGTCTCTCAATTGCCTTTGGCGGCGCGCTGCGTGACGGCGTCAACGCCATGGCCACCTCCGGCGCATGGGGCGAGGTGCTCGACAGCACCGCCACCGGCTACACCTTTGTCTATCATACAGAAATCGTTCTGCTTTTCGTGACACTCGCGGTCCTCGGACCGCTGGTGCGCCACGTCAAGCTGACACCCGACACCAACCCACAAGGATCGGCCCGTATCGGCCTGGCCGATTTCCCGACATGACGGGCCGAGCCATGGAAAGGATGATGCCATGAGCAATGCATTTTTCGGAAACTTCGACCTTGCCAGCGTGGCCATATGGCTGTTCTGGTTCTTCTTCGCGGGGCTGATCTACTACATTCAACGCGAGAACATGCGCGAGGGCTATCCGCTTGAGGATGACGATGGCAACATCTCGGCCAATCAGGGCATGTTCCCCGTCCCAGAGGACAAAACCTTTGTCCTGCCGCATGGTCGTGGTGAGTTGACTGTCCCCTCGGGCCAACGCGGCGATCGGGACAACCTGCCTCTGGCAAAGACGGCCCACGGCAACGGCTTTCCTTTCCAGCCCACCGGCAACCCGATGACCGATGGCGTCGGCCCCGCATCCTGGGCCCCGCGCGAAGATCAGCCCGAGCTAGATGGTCATGGCCACCCCAAGATCGTGCCGATGGCCGCCACAGAACATTTCCACGTCGCCGCAGGGCGCGACCCGCGTGGCCTGCCTGTTGTGGCCGGAGACGGCGAATCGGTGGGCACCATCACGGATCTGTGGATCGACGAGCCGGAACAGCTTGTCCGCTACCTTGAATATGAACTCAACGAAGAGCACGGCGGCGGCAAGCGGCTTGTCCCGATCACGCTGGTGCGGGTCTGGAAGGACAAGGTGAAGGTCCTCAAGATCATGGGCCACCAGTTCGCTGACGTGCCAACACACGCCTCGAACCGGCAGGTGACCAAGCTCGAAGAAGACAAAATCTCGGCCTATTACGGCGGCGGCACGCTTTACGGCAATGACGCCCGCTTTGGCCCGATCATCGGCTAAGCCACGCGCAAACGGAGGGCGGCATGCCTCACGATCATGATGATTTCGCAGTAGAACCGGTTCCCGGCCTGCCCGAACGCCCCCCCGAGGGCGAGCAGATCCTCTGGCAGGGGCGGCCCAATTGGTGGGCGCTCACCCGCGAGTCGCTCAACCTCTACTGGGTCATCGCCTATTTCGTGGGGCTTTTTGCCTGGCGCTTTGTCACGCTGATTGACCGCGTGCCGTTTGACACGGCCTTTGCCGCCTCCTTCCCCTTTATCATCCTGGGAGGGATCGCAGCAGCGCTCTTGCTGATCATTGGCTATGTGCAGGCGCGCGCCACGATCTACACCATCACCAACAAGCGCGTCGCCATGCGCATCGGCGCGGCGCTGACCGTCACGCTCAACCTGCCCTACACACAGATTGCCCGCGCCGATCTGGACCTGCGCAAATCCGGCACAGGGACCATCGCCTTTGACCTCTTGGGCACTACCAAACTTAGCTATCTGGTGTGCTGGCCGCATGTCCGCCCCTGGCGGATCAGCAAGACCCAGCCCGCCCTGCGCTGCATCCCGGATGCCGAACACATCGCGCGCATGATGGCCGAGGCCGCTGAGGCCCGCATCAACACACCGCAAGTGGCCCGCAGACCAAGCCCCGCAACCGTCGCCGCCGAATAAGGACGAAAAAGAATGGACCGAACCGACACCAACCTGCCTCCCGCACCACAGGCATCGCATGACAAGGAACTTGTCCCGCGCATCCTGATCGTGGCGGTTTGCACGCTGGTTCTGACCATTCTGGCGCTGGTGACATGGGCCCGCGTGACGGATCAGCCTGTCACCTATGTGCCGCCCAAGGGTGAGATCACGCATGAGCGCACCTTCCATCTCACCGGCGACATGGCCGGAAGTGCCACGGTGACCGATCTGGACGGTACATTAATCGCCGATCTCAGCCCCGAAGAGGGTGGATTCATTTCCGGCATCTGGCGCGTGATCCAGCGCGAACGCACCAAACACCGCGTGGCCGTGAACGGCCCGCTGACGCTTGTCCGGTATGAAACCGGACGCATCGCAATTTACGACCCCAGCACGGGGTGGAGCGCCGATCTGATGGGGTTCGGCGCAGATAACGCCAGGGCGTTTGCACGCCTTCTGGCACAATAGAGAGGAGGCCAAAAAATGGGTTGGCTTACAAAAGACTTTGAGAGGGCACCTTGCACGGTTGAGGTCAGTCACTGCTTTGAGAGCCTGCACGCGCATGTGCGGTTCGACAATGGCGCGGTGATCTATCCCGGCGACGAGGTGAAAGTACACGGCGACGAAATCATGGCGCCCTTCGGTGAGGTCGTGCGGGAACAGCGCGAAGCCACCATCATCCGCGCCAGCAAGCTTGAACAGCTCTGGACCCGCCTGACCGGTGACTTTGAGGTGATGGAGCTCTGCGAGTTTTCCTTTTCAGAGGAGGTCACGCTATGAACGCCCATTCTGGAAAACACACCGCCGATGCCACCACAGTGGAAGAGGGTCTTGCCATCGCCGAAGCGCAAGATGCGCAATTCACCAATGAAATGGCCACCGAGACGGCGATGCAGAACACCCTGCTGACGCCGCGCTTTTACACCACCGATTTTGATGAGCTTGACGCCATTGATGTCAGCGGCGTCCGCGAGGATTGGGACAAGCTCATCGATCAGATGGAGGCTGATCCGAACCGAGGGCACTTCAAGAAGAACGAAGACTGGGACCATGTGGATTGGGACAACATGGAGCCGCAGCTCAAGAAGGAATTCATCGACTTCCTGATCTCAAGCTGTACGGCGGAATTCTCGGGCTGCGTCCTTTACAAAGAGATGAAGCGCCGTGGCAATAACAAGGACATCACCCAGCTTTTCCAACTGATGGCCCGTGATGAGGCCCGCCATGCCGGCTTTATCAACGATGCCCTCCGTGAAGCGGGTTTGCGGGTGAATCTGGGCTTTCTGACCCAGAAGAAGAAATACACCTATTTCCGGCCCAAGTTCATCTACTACGCCACGTATCTCTCTGAAAAGATTGGATATGCACGCTACATCACCATCTTCCGCCATCTGGAGGCAAACCCCGAACATCGCTTCCATCCGATCTTCAAATGGTTTCGTGAGTGGTGCAATGATGAGTTCAGCCATGGCGAGGCCTTTGCCCTTCTGATGAAGACCGACCCCAAGCTGACCAGCGGTGTCAACGTCTACTGGATCAAGTTCTTCCTGACGGCGGTCTATGCCACGATGTATGTGCGCGACCACCAGCGCCCGGCCTTCCATAAGGCACTTGGGGTGGATCCGGATTGGTACGCACATGAGGTCTTCACGAAAACCTCTGAGCTCTCCAAGCAGATCTTCCCGATCACCCTCGATATCGACAGCCCCAAATGGCAGCCCCTTCTGGAGCGTCTGCAAAAGGCCAATGTCGATCTGGATGTGGCCAAGAAACAGGGCGGGCCAATTGGCTTTGTCAAACGCATGAGCGCCTCGGCGCGTGCCGCAACAGCCTTTGTGCAGCTTCTGCTCATCCCATCGAAGGGACACCAAGTGCCCGCTAACGTAAGACTGGAGCCTGTATACTGATGTCCGCTTCGCCCTGGATCGCTGCGGTTTTCGCACTGTTCATCTGGTGGTTCTCCACCGGAGTGATCCTGATGGTTGTGCGCCATGCCGATACCAAGGGCGCGCGCACGCGGCTGCTCTCGCCTCTGATGGCCCTGCCCTTTCTGGGTGTGGGCCTTTGGGGGTTTGCCACCACTTTGGACATTGGCACAGTTACCGCCGCCTATGGGGCGTTCCTGGCGGCTCTGGCGATCTGGGGCTGGGTGGAGCTGTCGTTCCTGTCGGGTGCCATCACTGGCCCCAACCTGCGTGATTGCCCCGATGACCTGCCGGAATGGGAGCGGTTTGCCCGCGCCTGGGGCACGATTGCCTATCACGAACTTCTGCTGACCGTGATCTTTGCAGGTCTCTGGCTTTACGCTGCAGGGGCGGAGAATTCCGTTGGTCTCTGGACCTTCACGATCCTCTATTTCGCCCGCATCTCGGCCAAGCTGAACCTCTATTTCGGCGTGCCCAAGATCAATACCGAGTTTCTGCCCGAGGCTTTGGGCCATCTGGCCAGCCATTTCCGCATTCAACGGCTCAACTGGGTGTTTCCCGTTTCAATCACCGCACTCACCTTTGCCATCGCCTGCTGGCTGGAAAGGCTTTATGCGGCAACCACACCCGCAGAGATCACTGGCTTTGCCTTGCTGAGCACGATCACCGCGCTAGCGCTGCTGGAACACTGGCTGATGGTGCTGCCATTGCCGGATGCCAAACTTTGGCGCTGGATGCTGCCAGCGCCTAAACCAACACATACACAAAACAAGACGACAAGACCGGAGGGATCCCATGGATTTTGATGCCATGTTCAACGCGCAACTCAATGCGCTCAAAGAGGAAGGCAACTATCGCATATTTGCCGAGCTTGAACGCCAATGTGGGTCCTTTCCCAAGGCCAAGAGCTATGATGACAACGCGCCCGACGAGGTCACTGTCTGGTGCTCCAACGACTATCTCGGCATGGGCCAGAACGACACCATCCGCCAGGTGATGAAAGACGCCATTGACCTCTGCGGCACGGGTGCTGGAGGTACACGCAACATCTCGGGCACCAACCACTACCATGTGGAGCTGGAAAAAGAGCTGGCGGACCTGCATGGCAAGGAAGACGCCCTACTCTTTACGTCCGGGTATGTCTCCAACTGGGCGGCCTTGTCGACGCTGGGCGCGCGCCTGCCCGATGCGGTGATCCTGTCGGATGAACTCAACCACGCCTCGATGATCGAGGGCATGCGCCACAGCCGCGCCCGCAAAGTCATCTGGAAGCACAACGATCCCGAAGACCTTGATCGCAAACTGGCCGCCCTCCCGGCCAACGCACCCAAGATTGTCGCCTTTGAAAGCGTCTACTCAATGGATGGCGACATCTGCCCGATGAAAGAAATCATCGAAGTGGCTGAAAAACACGGTGCGATGACGTATCTCGATGAGGTTCATGCGGTAGGGCTATACGGGCCTCGCGGAGGCGGCGTATCCGAGCGAGAGGGGCTTGCCGACCGCATCACCCTGATCGAGGGCACGCTGGGCAAGGCCTATGGCTGCGTCGGCGGCTATATCACCGGGTCTGAGGCCATGTGCGACTTTGTCCGCAGCTTCGCCAGCGGCTTTATCTTCACGACCGCCCTGCCCCCAGCTGTGGCCGCCGCTGCCAAGGCATCCGTGGCCCATCTCAAGGAAAGCCAGATTGAACGCCAGATGCAGCGCGAACGCGTGGCCTATCTGCGCAATCAACTGGACAAACAGGGCATTCCGCATCTGGACAACCCCAGCCACATCATCCCCGTGATGATCAAGGATCCGGTCAAATGCCGGATGCTGGCCGATATACTCATGCGTGACTGGGGCATCTATGTGCAGCCCATCAACTATCCCACGGTTCCCAAAGGCACAGAGCGTTTGCGCTTTACGCCAGGGCCACTGCATAGCGAAGCCGACATTGACCATCTGGTTGAAGCTCTGAGTGTCCTGTGGAAGCAATGCGCCATCGCCCATGCAGTGGCTTGACGCCTATCGCGGCAAATTGACCACAAGACTGTTGACTTGCGCGTTCAGGTTCTATGTGTTGCTCAAGCCAATACCACGGAGGACGTAATGAAATCTTATGTAACAGCCACGGCTGCGCTTTTTTGTCTCGCAGCCCCAGCCCTTGCTGACGGCCACGCCTCAGGCGACCCTGCAGCGGGCGAAAAAGCGTTTAAACAGTGCAAGTCCTGCCACATGGTCGCAGACGGCGACAACGTGATCGTCAAAGGCGGCAAAACCGGCCCGAACCTTTATGGCGTCGTCGGTCGTACAGCCGGCACAGCCGACTTCAAATATTCCAAGGACGTGACCGCCGCCGGTGAAGGTGGCCTAGCCTGGGATGAAGCATCCTTTGTCGCGTTTGTTCAAAACCCGAACGACTACCTCAAAGAAGCAACCGGCAACGACAAAGCGCGCAGCAAGATGACCTTCAAGGCGCGCAAAGAAGAAGATGCCGTGAACATCTGGGCCTACCTGGCATCGGTTGGTCCTGAAAGCTAAGTTTTCACGCACTTTACAGATTAGAAAATACCGCTCCGAAACGAGCGGTCTTTTTCTTCATGCAACATCCAAAAAAGAAAATCGGCCGGGGTCTCCCTCGGCCGATCTTGAGTCTTTCATGCTGTTCTTACAGCTTGGCGCGTTCCGAGCGAAGCGCCAGCCACAGACAGTAGCACATCATCAGCACCACAAGTGTGAACGGAATGCCCGTGGACACCGCCGCCCCTTGCAAGGCTGACAGACCGCCACCCAGCAAGAGTGCAATCGCCACCAGCCCTTCCAGCGTGCACCAGAAGACCCGCTGGATCACCGGCGCATCCATCTTGCCGCCCGCCGTGATCGTATCGATCACCAGGCTTCCGCTGTCCGAGGACGTGACAAAGAAAATCACGATCAGGATCAGCGAAATGGGTGCCACGATGCTGTAGAGCGGCAGTTCCTTGAGGAACCCAAAGAGCGCACCCTCGGGGGCATAACTGTCGATCACCGTGGCTTTGACACCTTCGGCACCGCCCGCGTTCAGCATGTCGATGGCAGCACCGCCAAAGGTCGACATCCAGAGCGCACAGACAGCCGTGGGAGCGAGCAATGCACAGATGATGAACTCACGCACTGTACGCCCCTTGGAGATGCGCGCGATGAACATGCCGACAAAGGGCGACCATGCAATCCACCACGCCCAATAGAAGGTTGTCCAGCCATGGAAGTAGCTGGTGTCTTCTCGACCGAACGGATTGGACAGCGCCGGAAGCATCACCACGTAATCCACCATCACGTTGAAATAGCGTGTGATGGCCGCCCCGACCCCGGTGACAAAGATCACAAAGAGGAAAAGGCACACGGCCATGACCATGTTGATCTCTGACAGCCGCTTGACGCCCTTGTCCATGCCAAGACAGACTGAGCCCAGAGCAATCAGCGTGATGCCGATGATCAGGACAACTGTTACGGTGTTTGAAGGCTCAATGCCGAAGATCTCATTGAGACCCGCCGCCACCTGCTGCGCGCCCAGACCCAGCGATGTTGTCAGGCCAAAGAGCGTGGCAAAGACGGCCAGCGTGTCGATCATATGACCCCACCAGCCCCAGACACGTTCGCCCAGAAGCGGGTAGAACGCCGAGCGAAGCGTCAGCGGCAAACCAAGGTTATAGCAGAAGATGGCAAGGCTGAGGCCAACGGCGGCATAGATGGCCCATCCTTCCAGGCCCCAGTGGTGAATGGTGCCGACCACACCCACATATTCATTGCCCGGCTGCGTGATATCGACATTGAGCGGTCGCGCGCCGCCGTCTTCGGCGAAGTTGTAGTAAACCGGCTCAAGAACCCCAAAGAACAACAGCCCAATGCCGATACCAGCGGCGAACATCATCGCGATCCAGCCAGCATAGGAATAATCGGGCTTGGCGTCCTTACCGCCAATCCTGACCGAGCCTACGGGCAAAACAATCAAAACCAGACAGAAGAGCGTGATTGCGTTAACGGATAGAACAAGGAACCAGTCAAAAGTGCTTGTCAGCCATGGCCTCAGCCAGCCAAAAAACTCTGCCGTGGCCTCCTGATTGGCAAGTGCAATCAGCACGAACCCAAAAATCACGACGCTTGAGATCAGGAATACCGGGTTGTGAATATCGAGCCCCATAGGCCTGATATTGTCCTGGCCCATTTCGTAATCTGTCGAAAACTCCATGTGGCCTTCGCCCGCGTTTTGCGGGTCGTCAGATGTGGTCATTTTCTGGCTCCCTCTTGCCCCGCCGGTTTATCCCGGCATTGAGCCAAGGGTTCTGCGCAAGTGACGCTGAGTCAAAGGGTTTCTTGGACCACATCTGGACCATTTGACCAAGCACCTGCGGCATTTTCTGCAGGAAAATCACCGCAAGTGGATTTGAAAACCAGCTTAAAGTACCCCTGCATGAACATGACAAACCTCATTTTTTTCAAAATCAAATTGCGCGCCAAAGCGCGTCATGCTGCAAGGCAGAAAAATCCACGGAATCGCGCTTGAAAACCGCCGGTGATTTCCGCCAGTGCCGAGAAACTCGTCCTAACAGCCTGTCGGAAAATAGACTTTTTCTGCCGGGGCATGGTCAGAATCATGCGCACACTCGAATGTTGTCACCCTCTATTTGACAACCCCAAACGGCACGACATCCGCAGTTGACCCTGCGGCTTGTGTCGCCGTGAGTGCAATGTCTCGTGCCGTCAGACCTGCCGCTTCATACATCTCATCGGGGCTGGCTTGATCAATGTAGCGATCCGGAAGATGCATCGTACGAATGGCAAGACCACGATCCAACGCGCCCTCGGCAGCGAGCGTTTGCAGCACGATGGCCCCAAAGCCGCACATCGCGCCTTCTTCCACTGTGATCAGCGCCCGGTGATGGCTTGCCAGTTGCAGCACCAGCTCACGATCCAGAGGCTTGGCAAACCGGGCATCAGCCAAAGTGACGGACAGCCCCGCATTCTCCAGTATCTCCGCCGCTTCCAGGCACTCGGTCAGATGTGCACCGTAAGACAGGATCGCAACGTCAGTGCCTTCAAAGAGCACCCGACCCTTGCCAATCTCTAGAATCTCGCCACGCTCAGGCAATTGCACGCCCGTCCCTGCCCCACGCGGATACCGAAACGCAATCGGCCCCTCGTCATGCGCCGCCGCCGTGGCCACCATATGCGTCAGCTCTGCTTCATCAGCCGCCGCCATACAGGTCATGCCGGGCAAAGCGCCCAGATACCCGATATCAAATGCCCCTGCATGTGTCGGCCCATCGGCCCCCACAAGCCCCGCCCGGTCAATCGCAAACCGCACCGGCAGGCCTTGCAAAGCCACATCATGCACCACCTGATCATAGCCGCGTTGCAGGAACGTCGAGTAAATCGCGCAGAACGGCCGCAATCCGCTGGCCGCCATCCCCGCCGCAAACGTCACAGCATGTTGTTCGGCGATGCCAACATCAAACACCCGGTTCGGAAACCGCTCGGCCATGATGTTGACGCCAGTACCCGAAGGCATCGCCGCAGTGACCGCCACAACGTTGGGATCTCTCGCGGCTTCTTGCGTCAACGCCTGGCCAAAGACCGAGGTGTAGGACGGCGCGGACGCCGATTTCTTGGCCTGCGCCCCGGTTTCCACGTCAAACTTGGAGACACCATGATAACAATCCGCGCTGGCCTCCGCCGGGGTATATCCCTTGCCCTTGACCGTGCAAACATGGATCAGAACCGGCCCGGTGGCCCGCGTGTGCGCTGCGCGCAGCACGGGCAAGAGTTGATCCATGTCGTGGCCATTAATCGGCCCGACATATTCAAACCCAAGCTCTTCAAAAAGCGTGCCCGATTCCGAGACCCCCGTCACAAGCTGCCGCGCGCGCTTCGCCCCTTCGCGCATCGGCGCAGGCAGGGCCGCTTCAAACCCCTCGGCCAGGCTCTTCATCTTGGCCAGCGGCTCATTGGCATAAAGGCCAGAAAGGTAGGATGACATCGCGCCAACAGGAGGCGCAATGCTCATCTCATTGTCATTGAGAATGACGAACATCCGCCGCCCTTCGGCGCCCGCATTGTTCATCGCCTCATAGGCCATGCCCGCACTGATCGATCCATCGCCAATCACGGCAATTGCATCGCCCGTAGGCCGTCCCATGTCGCGCCCGACCGTAAACCCAAGTGCAGCACTGATCGAGGTGGAACTATGAGCCGCACCAAAGGGGTCGTATTCACTCTCCGCGCGCTTGGTGAACCCGCTCAGCCCATCCTTCTGACGCAGGGTACGAATGCGATCCCGCCGCCCGGTGAGAATTTTATGGGGGTAGCACTGATGCCCCACATCCCAGACAAGCTTGTCCATCGGCGTGTTGAACACCGCATGAATGGCAACGGCCAGTTCGACAACGCCCAAAGATGATCCCAGATGCCCGCCAGTCTCGGAAACGGCGGAAATCACCTCGGCGCGCAGTTCGCGTGCAATTTCGGCCAGATCACTGTCCGGCAGTTGACGCAGGTCGGACGGGCCAGCGACCCGGTCCAGAAGCGGTGTTGTTGGTGTATCTTTTGGCATCGCACCCCCCTCAAGGCGGCTTGGGCGCAACCCGCATCACTCGGGCAGCAGGTGCGCGATTTGAGGACAGGGCCGCTAGGGATAAGCGGCCCACGTCCAAGTCGTTCAGTTGCCGTAATCCGGCACGCCCGTCGTCGCCAGCTCCGGCCAATCTGCAATCACATTCGTGCCCTGCAACGGCTGCTGATAGCCTTTGTGACAAGTCCGGCAGGCCGCTTTCGGCGCATCCTGATGCACCGGGCCCAACCGTTCGGGCGGATAGGTGTCTTTGAGCGGAATGAGGTAGTCGTTGTTCAATTCCTGAACCATCGAGATACCAAGGCTCTCAGTGCCCCATTGCGGCGTCACTTCGGTCCCGTCATAGAAGGCGCGGTTGTTGTGACAAAAGACACAATTCACACCCAGCGAATTGGCAATGTAGTTCATCAGCGCATAGGTCCGCTCAGCCTGCTGAATACCAGGATACCCTTCCTGCCCCGGAATACCGGCCACCCGGCTTTCCAGATCATGCACACCGATGGTCTCGCCCTCGACCAGATAGGTCTCAAGCGCATCCGAAGGCAGCGATGTAAAGGAGCTGAGCGGTGTGGCCCGGTTTTGAACAGCCGCCCATCCGGACACACGCTCATTCACCGGCGACAGCTTGAACCAAATGTCGCTTGGCACGTTCTGACCACGGTGACAGGTCATGCAGGTTACACCAACTTGGCCATTGGCATTCACATGACCATCCCAGTTCTCGTTGATGTTTTGCGTCATCTCGATCATCCGGCGCGAGACAACTTTGGTGTAGAGGCTGTCCTCGCCATACGTCTCAACGTCGCCATCTCCGTGACAGTACGCGCAGCCCTCTTCGGGCGCGACCCAGCGTGTCATCGCCGCCATTAGCCGGTTGAAATTGGACTCCGTCAGCCCGCCAAGGATCTGCACGTTCTCATAGATATCCGATGCAATCGGCTCATCGGCTTCGATTGCGAATGGCGGATCCTCAATAAGCTCAGCAATATCGGGGTCCGGCACCACCCTGTCACTGTCAAACTCCGTGATCGACATCCCCGTCCCGCGCGGCCCGGTCTGAAGGCTCTCAGTTGCATAGGGCTGCCCAAGGGCAATCAGAATGGCCGCCGCAAACACCGCCGCCCCCACGACACCCACAAAGATAGCTGGCCCGTAGATGTTGGTGGGATTGTGTTTGTTCCACTCATTGAACCATTTGGGAAACATGTCTTACTCCTCCTTACCGATGAAGGCTTCGTAAGACCCGTAAGCCTCGTAGCCGTAAGAGCCGTCGTAAGCCGGGGCAAAGTTGTGCTCTTGCGCCCAGATGAACCAGTTGTCGACAACTGTGCCCGTCAGCAGAATACCAATGCCACCTGTGATCGGCGTCAGCACCGCAAACCACCAGGCCCAGCGGTGAATGCCCTCCATCGTCGCGTTGAACCCCATGGTCCAGCGCCAGAAAAGGGCCGCACGCTCGGTGGCTGTGCCCCGGTCCACGATCTGTTCAAGCTCGCGGTCCCCGCCATAGCGCGTCACCGCCAGAATGGTCGCCCCATGCATCGCAAAGAGCAGCGTGGAGCCATAAAGGAAGACGATCGAAAGGCAGTGGAACGGGTTGTAATAGAGGTTTCCGTAACGGATCGAGAACGCCGTGGTCCAATCCAGATGCGGGAAGATGCCATAAGGCACCGCCTCTGACCACGACCCCATCAGGATCGGGCGGAAGAGGTTGAGCACCAGCATCAGCCAGATGGCCGAGGCAAAGGCCCAGAAGATATGTTTGCCCATCTTGTGATTGGCCGCGAGGATCCAAGTCCGCGCCAGCCAACTCATCACGCTCACCAAAAGGAAGAATGAGGCAATAATGAACCATCCCCCTTCATTAAGCGGTGGAATGGACAGCCCATGCTCCGGTCCCGGCGGCTCCAGCGCCAGCCAGAAGCCCTGCCGCAGGAATTCAGGGATCGAATAGTTGACCTGCGCCAACATGTTCATCCCCACGATATTCAGCGCCAGAACAAAGCTCACCAGGCTGACAACCCCGGTCCAACCGAGATTTATGGGCCCCAGCTGCGCGTTGCCGATCCAGCCGACAAGTTTGCTAAAGCGAGGCGCAAAGCCGCGCTCTGCTGTCAGGGTGCCATCATCGTCCATGCCCCATTCGGGCTGACCCTGAACCTGCACCTGATTGAAGATATTCTGATACTCAATCATGGCTTACACCCCCATCTGCGATGGCCAGATCGGCATCTCAAGCCACCAGTTCCACCATTCCGGCCAGCCTTTGGTCCACACAGGGCCGGAAATGATGATACAGATCGCCGACCAGAACCCGGCATTGAGCGCCAGAAGAAGCCCGACACGGTGAATGCCCAGCGTGCCCACCGAATAGCCGATGAAATCACGAAAGAACGTGTCCTCATGATCCGGCGTGCGCATCTCTTCGCCCTTCTCAGGGTTCGCCGCACTCAGGATGAGACCACCATGCAACGCCAGAGCCAGAGTGGTGGTGAAAAAGAGCGTCACCGCCAGCATATGCGCCGGGTTGTAGTGGAAATGCAGATAGGCATAGCCGGTGTTGGACACCCAATCGAGATGGCTGAAAATACCATAGGGGAATCCATGCCCCCAGGCCCCCATCAGCACCGGACGGAACACCACCAGCGTGACATAGGCAAAGATTGCCACGCTGAAGGCAAAAGGCACGTGATAGCCCATCCCCAGCTTGCGACAGATCTCAACCTCTCTGAGCGCCCAGCTACAGAAAGCGCCAATGGCACAGATCGTGATGATCTGCCACAACCCGCCTTCCATCAACGGCGCGGCCCCAAGCCCATAGGACAGGTCCGGTGGGGCAATGTTTATGAGCCAGGGATTGAACGTGCCCTGATGCGCAGCCCCCCAGAAGATCAGGATCGTCCCCAGCGTCGCGAAGAAAAACGTCGTGACCCCGAAAAAGCCCACATAAAAAGGACCGACCCAGAAGTCGAACAAGTCGCCCCCGATCAAGGTCCCTCCGCGGACGCGGTATTTTCTTTCAAAGCTGAGCAACGCCATTGCTTCTCTCCGCTCTTTCAACCAGTGGCCATTTTGGCCCGGTCGATGTTATTCTTTTGGTATGTTGCGGGCAGGCGCTGGCCCGCCCGCAACAGTTTTCAACGAAGCAAGCCTTGATCACTCAGAGGCCGCAGCGCGTGACGCAGCCGCATTCTCGAACCAGTTGACCCCATTCGACAGAACCACCAGGTGGATCATCGCGGCCAAGAGGAACAGGAATGCACCCTGTGCGACAAACACACGGCGCGGATCGAAAACCAGCCAGATCTTGTAGAACTTAGACATTTCCGATCCTTCCTCAGAACCAAGGCGCCCAGATGTAGGTTGCAATATGCGCAACCAATGCAATCAGCGTGAACAGCCAAAGGCCGCTCATATAGACCGCATGCAACTCCTGGGCTTGCTCGTCGGTAAGACCCGTCATCGACAGGTCGGTGTTATCAGCCATGAACTTTCCTCCGGAACGTTATGCTGACGCCGCGTACCCCGCGGCCGGGTTCCCTGGGGGCCTTTCGGTCCTGGGGCGTCTGCCCGCCAAAGCGGAAAGGCAGAACGGATCTCGATCCTCACGCGCGATGCGCTCAGGCCGAGAAAATCAGTGGCGTGATCCGGTCTGCCTCTGACCAGGCCCGCGCCAGCGGCCCCCGGACATTCAGCGACTTCATGTTCACGATATCCCGCCCCCAGCGCCAAAAGGTAAAGGGCAGCGCCAGAAAGAAGATCGGCACGAAATAAAGCCAATATTCCAATGTCCTGCGGCGGTTTGTTGAACCGCGTTGGGGTGGGTTGGATGTCAGATCCGTCATAAGATCAATCCTCCTGTTGAAGTCTTGGCCCGCTGGGCGCGAGCGCTTGTATGGTTTCCAGAACGACCCGCGCGTCGCCCTGTCTGAGCGCCGCATCCTCGGCGGCGTCGCGGAGTGTCTTGGCGGCAGATATCCGCGTCAGCACCGGGTGGCTTTCCACAATCCGATCGAGTTCAGCCTGTGCATCCGTATCCCAGGGAAAATCCCGTCTGAGCGGTGTGGGCGTCGCGGCGGTGGCATCCATCTCGCTCGCGAGCGGCAGGATGTGAAACAGCGCGTCGAATAGCCCATTGCAAATCTCCTGGATCAGGTACGTCGCCCCGGCATAGCCCATGAACGGCGTGCCCGTGGCGCGTCGGATCGCGGCGCCGGGAAAACTCGCTGGCAAAAACGCGGGCTTCGGCCCATGCCCGGCCTGCATTTCGGCCAGATACATCTTTTCGTTGATCGACCCCATCAGGATCAGTGGGCGGTGCTGCTGAACAAGTGCGCGCACCTCTTCATTATTGGTCTTGCGCCCCGCCACGCGCGCCACCGCAAAGGCGCAAGGCAGGCCCATGTCATTTTCCAGGAAATTGCGCACGCCCCGCGCATAGGTTTCATTGGCCACGATACCAAAGCTGGCCGTGGCAAAGAAATCCTGCGTGACCGAGCGCCACAGATCCCAGACCGGCTTGATCGTCGAGTGTTTCTCGCGCTCAATAAAGGGTTCAGGATCAAGCTCCAGCAACTCGCCGAGCTTGCGCAGGAACTTCGTTGTGCTGTCCACACCAATGGGCGCTTGCAGATAGGGCTTCTCCAGAACCTCGCAGAGACCTCGGCCAAACTCGCGATACATGCAGATATTCACATCCGCATTCACCAGATCGCGCATCTCCGCCAGATGCGCGCCCATGGGCATCACCATGTTGACCTCGGCCCCGATCCCTTCGACCAGACGCCGGATTTCGGCGAGATCGGACGGCATATTGAACGTGCCATACATCGGCCCCAGGATGTTCACCCGTGGCTTGGCCCCCTCTTCGCGCTTTTTCTCACGTGGCATCCGGCCTTTGGTCATGCCGAACTCGGTAAAGAGCCAGGTCATCGCCCGATCCGCGGCCTCCCACTGATCTTCATCAATGGTGCGCGGCAGGAAACGTTGGATATTCGTGCCTTGCGGCGTGACCCCACCGCCGATCATCTCGGCAATCGAGCCTGTGACCACCACAGCGGGCAGCGCGGGATCAAGCGTGCCCCAGGCACGCTTCATCGCGCCTTCAGTGCCTTCCCGGCCCAGTTCTTCTTCGCCCAAGCCCGTGACCACAATTGGCAACTCATGCGGCGGCAGCGCATCGGTGTAGTGCAGAACAGACGTCACCGGCAGGTTCTCACAGCCCACTGGCCCGTCGATCACCACCTGCAGGCCCTTCACGGCACAAAAGGCGTAGACCGCCCCCCAATAGCCGCCCGCGCGATCATGATCTTGGATCAGCATCCCATGCCCTCCAGTTTCGAGGACAGCCCGGCTTCTTTCTTGTCAAAAATACCCAAAACCCCGCGGCTGGCCGCACCGCGCTGCGCACCGACGCGATACCGACGTAATACCGACGTGATACCGACGTGGATTTCTGAACCCCAAACGCGCATCAGATCATCTCCCGCGCTTTGGCGGCCCGCGCCGCTTTTTCGAGCTTCTTGAGGTTCGTGGCGCGGAAATCCTCGCGAATATTGGGGGTGCCTTCCCAGACCCCCGCAGTGTCACCAGAGCCCACACCTTCAAAGAACTCGCGCATATGATCCATGCGCTCCTTATTGGCGATGGCCGCATTGACCACATCGGCCAGACTGCCCGCGCCAGCGGGGCCCATCAAGGGCCGTGCCGAGATGAGGTTCGTGAAATAAAGCCCTGGAATACCGAGTTCTTTTGCCTTTTGCACAACCGGCGTTGTGCCAATGGCGAGGTCGGGTTTGATCCCTTCCATCGCCGCGCAATCCTCTTCCAGAGAGGCGCGGAATTTAATTTTGACTCCCTTGGCCTCAAGCCAGTCGATATCACTCTGAGACCAGGCGGTCTTGGGACAGGCGCTGCCCACATAAGGCACATCCGCACCGCTCTCGATCAAGAGCCGCGCCACCAGAAGCTCGCTGCCTTCATACCCGCTTAACGTAATGGTGCCATTGATGGGCTTGGCCCCCAAAGCGCCTTTGATGGCAGGAAGGAAGGTGTTCTGCGCCTTGGCGATGTCTTTTGCAGCAATTCCAAAGCTTTCGCCGATGGCTTTCAACCAGTCTGCGGTACCGTCATGGCCCACAGGCGCACTGCCGATGATGGGTCGCCCTGCGGCTTCGAATTCGCGAATGGCTGCGGTGTAGAACGGGTGGATCGCCGCCACAGCGCCACAATCAAGGGCGGCATAAAGCTCGCGCCACTCCCGGCACGGCACCACCGGTCCCGCTGCCAGCCCCATAGGCGCCAGCATCTGGCCGATCATCATCGGATCGGCGGGGAACATCTCGCCCAGCATGGTGACGGTTGGCCGATCCGATTTGCCACCCTCGGGCGCGGCCACAGGCCCCGCTTCGATCTCCTGGCGCGCGTAGTTGAGCATCGCCCCCGCCAGCACATCCTTGGCCTCGGCATGGGTCGGAATGCCAAATCCGGGCACATCAATGCCCACAATGCGCACACCGTTGATCTCATCCGGCAAAAGCCGCAGCGGCACGCCGCTTGCGGTGGGCACACAGAGGTTTGTCACCACAATGGCATCAAACCGGTCGGGGTCCGCCAATTCATGAACGGAATCGCGGATATCCTCAAAAAGCTTGCCGGTCACCAATGTCTCTGAGTTGAACGGCACATAGCCCACCGAGCGACGCGCACCGTAAAAGTGGCTTACAAACGTCAGCCCATAAACACAGCACGCCGAGCCACTCAAAACCGTCGCCACCCGCTTCATCCGCAGGCCCACACGCAAGCTTCCAAAAGCGGGACACATGCTCTGTGGCTTGTCATGCGGGCCTTGCGGGTAGTCGCGCGCATATTGGTCAAGCAAATCACTCTGCCCGGCCATGCGTGCGGCCACTTCCATATCCTTGCCGGAATGACATCCCAGCCCAGGATCACCGGTCAGTTCCGGCGCATCTTCACGCGGCTTGCCCTTGATCACTTCGGCCTCAGCGGCGCTGTCATATGTGACTTCGTCGCTCATGCGGTTTCTTCAACTGAAGGCGTGGCACCCGAGGCGCGAATGTCAAAAAGAAGCCTCTGCAGCTGGTCTTTGCGCGCCCGCTGAAGCATCGCGCGCACCTCGTCCAAACGGGTGTTTGAAGCGGTGTCAGACATCGTCATAGACCACCTCCAGGCTCACTTTCGGCTCGGCATTCTTGCCGCGCATATCCATGTCAGTGGCGGGTTCCAGCGTCACACCTGCACCCGTTTCCGAGCCGTCAAACAGCTCAAGCAACCCATCCTGATCCAGTGGCGCAGGCCGCACAGGCGGTGCGATACCAACCTCCTCAGCCAAGCCGGCAAAAAGGCTGCCCCATTGGCTTTCAGATGTGCCAACGATCTGATAATTCGCAGATTTCTTACGCAGATCATCATCCTGCGGAATGGACGCCAGAACCGGAATGTCGACAGCCTTAGCAAAAGCCTGCGCCTCGCCCGAGCCATCATCCTTGTTGATCACAAGTCCCGCGACACCTACGTTGCCACCCAGCTTGCGGAAATACTCCACCGCCGAGCAAACGTTGTTGGCCACATAAAGGCTCTGCAAATCATTGGAGCCGACCAGAATAACCTTCTGCGCCATGTCCCGCGCAATCGGCAGGCCAAAGCCGCCGCAGACCACGTCGCCCAAGAAATCGAGCAGGACATAGTCAAAGTCCCAATCATGGAAGCCCAGCTTTTCCAGTAACTCAAACCCGTGAATTATCCCGCGCCCGCCACAGCCCCGGCCCACTTCGGGTCCGCCAAGCTCCATGGCAAAGACGCCACCGCGCTTGAAACAGACATCGCCGATCTGAACCTGCTCACCAGCCAGGTTCTTCTTGGTCGAGGTCTCGATGATCGTAGGGCACGCCTTGCCCCCGAAAAGAAGGCTGGTGGTATCCGATTTCGGATCACAGCCAATGAGCAGCACGCGCTTGCCCTGCTCGGCCATCATGTGGCTGAGATTGGCCAGCGTGAACGACTTGCCGATCCCGCCCTTGCCATAGATCGCAATGATCTGGGTTTTCTTGGTGGGCTCGCTTTGCGGCACTTCCAGGGTCGGTTCCTCGGACGCCTCGTCGCGCAAGCGCTTGTCGAAGTCTTTCAGGTTTGGCACATCGTCTTTCACGCGGCGTCCTTCCAGTTTAAAATCATTTTCAGGCAATCGGGATCTTCGAAAGCCGTGGGATAGGCGTCTGTTGCGGTTTCTGCTGGCACGCTGTGTGTGATCAAACTGCGCAGGCTCAGCGCCCCACTATCGAGAAGCGCACTGACCGCAGTCAGGTCTTCGCGCGCCCATTCTGCCGCCACACGCAACCGCGCCTCTTTCATGAAGGCGGGCGGAAACGCAAAGCTCAGCCCTTGTGGGTAGAAACCCGCCAAGACAATCTCGCCACCTTTGGTCAGGCGGCCAATCAGGTCGTTGAGAATATCGGCATTGCCGGATGCATCATAAATCGCCTCATAGTCGCGACGTGGATCATCGGCTGGGTCGATGACCTCATAGCCTTCCGCCCCGCCGCGGCGCGCTTCGCTGATTTCCCAAACGGTTGGCGCCGGTGCGCCTGCCGCAATTGTCAGCCGCGCCAGAAGACGGCCCAGAACGCCATGCCCGACAATCAGGTCAGGCACGCGTTTGTTCAGCCCTGCCATCGCATGGCGGGCCGTCGCGGCCAGCGCCAAAAGCGCCCCTTCAGGGCCCATACCCGAATCGATGCGCGTCACCCGGTCGGCCCGCGTCACCAATCGAGACGCCGCGCCGCCGAAAAGACCGAACGCGTCGGCAAAGCAATCCGCACCGGGCACAAAGACCTGATCTCCGGGTTTGAACCCGGTGGCAGAGCCCGCCTCAACGACCTCGCCTGCGGCCTCGTATCCGGGCACCAAAGGATAGCCAGACCCCGGAAAAGGCGGCATTTCTCCGGTCCAGAAGAGTTTTTCGGTACCCGTGGAAATGCCTGAATAAGAGATGTCGACCACAAGGTCATCTTCGCCCGGCGGTTTCAGGGCCAAGGTATCCAGCCGAAGGTCTTTGGGACCATTCAAAAATACGGCACGGGCTTCCAAGTCTTCACTCCCCGGCCCGATCTTGAGTGCGAACTCATGTCGCATTTCGGGCCTGGGTGTAAGTTTATTGGCACAGCTTAAAGTGTCAAGTTTTCTTTACAGTTTTCTCTGACCCAGAAACTTGACAAGCCTCAATTTTTTGAAACATCACCGCCTGGTTTGCGACAACTCAAAGCGCTGGTGATGTAAGGCCGACGTGCCGATGGTATTTGAACGCCTTCAAACCCCGCCTCTCGGCACATGCGGGCAATGGTCTCTGCCGAACGCGCGCGACCAGTGCCCATCGCCATAGTGTAGAAGGCGAAATAAAGATCACCCGACCGATCAGATTTAGCACCACCCGCCATCGGCTCGGATATAATCAACCGCCCGCCTTTCGGCAGCGCCTCAAAAACTGCGCGCAACAGCGCCGCGACCGTTGCATCCTCATGGTCATAGAGAACCCGGATTAGAGAAACGACATCTGCGTCCCGCGGCAAAACATCCGTTCGAAAACTGCCCCCATGCAGGGCAACCCGCTTGCTGAGCTTGAGGTTGGCGATGCGGGTCTCGGCCTGCGGCATGACCTGGGGCAGATCAAACAGAATGCCGCGCGCCTGTTTATTGCGCCGCAGCACTTCGGCAAGAAACACACCAGAGCCACCGCCCACATCCATCACGGTGACATCGCCCTTGATCGGCAACATCGACAGGGTGTCGCGGGCCACCAAAACCTGGCTTTCGGCCATAAGCGTGGAATACCGGTCCGCCACGTCCGGGGCGATCTCCCCCTGCGCGCCAAACACATAGGGCCAGAACCGCGCCAAATGCGTCTCACCCTCCCCCCGCAAAAGCGCCACGGGATCGGCCATATCGGCATAGAATTCGCGATTGTGCCGGATCATGTTCTCCAACCCCGGCACACCCAGAATGGCCGCGCCCTTGCGTGCCAGCGCGTAACGCCCATCTCGCCGCCGTTTGAGCAGGCCAAGCGCCATGCCTCCGCGCAAAAGCTGATCCATACGGTCGGCCGGCACAGCATGGTCAAAGCCCAGTTTCTCGGCGCTTTGCGGCCCGTCAAGAAGCGTGTGCAAGACATTCAACTCGATCAGCGCGGCCAGCACCTGACTGGCCACAAATCCTTGCAAAATATCAAAAATTTCCGCGCCATCACGCCGCGCCATACCCCGCCCAAACGGCAGTGCACTGGCAATGTTCTGAAATCCGGGGCGCGCAATCAGCCGAGCAAACCACCCCGATGGCGACCAGCTCTGGCGCATATCCGGGTCCCGCACGGCCATGGGTGGCTATGTCCGGTATTTGGCAGGCATTTTCGGCATAATCGCCTGCGCCTGAAGCCGAACCATCTCGGCCAGCTGTGCCTCTCCGGGGCAGGATGGGATCGAGGCAATTGCGCCTGCCAGAATATCCTTGAGCCGCGAGACGGCCCCATCAACTCCGTATGTGGCCACCGCATTGGGTCGCCCATGAAGGTCGTCCTGTCCTACCGGTTTGCCAAGGCTTTCCTCATCAAGAACCGCGTCGCGCAGATCATCGGCCACCTGGAACGCCTCACCGATCAAAGCCCCGAGGTCATGCCAAGATTCGGCATCATGGCCCGCAGCAATCGCGCCCATTTCGGTGGCGGCGACAAAGAGCGCGGCGGTTTTGGACCGGTGATAGGCTGTCAGGTCAACTTCAGCCTCGCTTTCCCAACCTTGCCCAGCACATATGCCGCCCGGCATACCGGTGCGTTGTGCCAGGGACAGCACCAGTTTGGCCGCCCTGCTCTCGTCATGGTGTGCAGCGCGCGCCAGAACTTCAAAGGCCAGAATGATCAGGCTGTCACCCGTCAGCACCGCCAGCGGCTCGGAATAGGCCAGATGCACCGATGGCTTGCCCCGCCTGAGCGCGGCATCGTCAAAACACGGCAGATCATCATGCACCAGCGAGGCGCAATGGATCAGCTCCAGTGCTGCAGCAGCTGCATCAGTGAGCATCGGCTGATCATCGCCACAGGCCATCGCCACCGACAGCAGGATTGTGGGCCGGATGCGCGCGCCACCTGGTGTGGTGGCATAGCTGAGTGCCTCGGCCAGCTTGCCGGGAGCAGGCGCGGCCTGCGCGATCTCCAACGCGTTCAAAACGGCAGAGTTTATGCGGTGAGACAGCGGCATTTCAGGCTCCTAGCCAGGGGTCAAAAGCGGACTTGTCACGCAATCATGACAAGCAATGTGTAAACTATACTGGACACATTGATCCGTCGAGTCAACAATACCTCCATGATGGAACAGCGCGCCTCTGCCCAAGGATCGCGCCGGGTTGCCGTGATCGGCGCCGGGATCGGCGGGCTTGCGGCGGCTGCGCGGCTGGCCCATGCGGGTCTCGATGTGACGGTATTTGAACGCCACAGCCACGCGGGGGGCAAACTGCGTACCCTGCCCTCACCCGCCGGCCCCGTGGACACAGGGCCCACTGTGTTGACCATGCGCCCTGTTTTCGAAGAGCTGTTTGCCAGCATGGGCGAACGCCTTGAGGATCACGTAACCCTGATCCGGCAGCCGCTGGTTGCGCGCCATTTCTGGCCTGATGGCAGTCAGCTTGACCTTTTTGACAGCGAAGACGCCAGCGCGCAGGCCATTGCAGATTTTGCCGGACCCAAGGCGCAAGCCCAATTCCACCGCTTCTGCGCACGCGCGCGCGCACTCTTTAACGGCTTTGATGGGCCAATGATGCAAGCCGCGACACCCAGCCTGCCCAAGCTTGCGACACATGTGTTGATGCATCCGCATCTCATCCCCGAGATGGCCCCGCACAAAACCCTCGCGGGTCTTCTGGACAGCAGCTTTGACGACGCCCGTCTGGCTCAACTTTTTGGCCGCTATGCCACCTATGTCGGCGGCTCACCTTATCAGTCTCCCGCGCTTCTGTCGCTGATCTGGCAAGCCGAAGCAGCAGGCGTTTGGGTGGTCAATGGGGGCATGCATCAGCTGGCGCTGGCCCTCATGAACCTAGCCAAAGCGCGCGGAGCTGTGTTCCGTTTTGACGCGCATGTCGAACGCATAGAGGCTCAGAAAGGCGCGGTGCGCGGCATCCAGTTGCGCGATTGCAGCGTTATGACCGCCGACTGCGTTCTCTTCAACGGCGACCCCAAAGCGCTGACCACAGGCGCCCTCGGATTAGATGTGGCGCGTGTAGCGCCGCAAACCAAGCACGCTCAGCGCAGCCTCTCCGCCGAGGTCTGGGCCTTTGCCGCTACACCGCAGGGCCTCGATCTGGCGCATCACAATGTCTTTTTCCGTACCGACCCAAAGCCAGAATTTGAGGCCCTGATGCGCGGCGAGCGCGTAGCCGACCCCACGCTCTATGTCTGCGCCCAGGATCGCGGTCTGCCAGAGGCCCGGCCCGAACTGGAACGATTTGAGATCATCGCGAATGCCCCGCCCATGGGCGGCTGGCCTGCGCAAGAGGAGTTCACCAGATGTCAGACACGCACCTTCCGCACGCTGGACCGTTTCGGACTGAGCTTTGCACCGACACCGGGACGCGAGGCGCTGACAACACCTTCGGGCTTCGCCCGGCTGTTTCCCGCCTCGGACGGATCCCTCTACGGGCAGAGCCCGCATGGAACAATGGCGGCCTTTCAAAGGCCGACAGCACGGACCCCGGTCGCAGGGCTCTACTTGGTGGGGGGCGGGACCCATCCGGGGGCGGGCGTCCCGATGGCCACCCTCTCCGCCCGGCACGCGGCCGCGGCGATCTTGAGCGACCAAACTTCAACCTCTCCGTCCCGCCCAATGGCTATGCGTGGTGGTATATCGACGGGATCAAGGATGGCGGCGGACGCGCCATCTCCATCATCGCGTTCATAGGGTCAGTTTTTTCGCCCTGGTACGCCTGGTCAGGCCGCCGCAACCCGGAAAACCACGTCTGCATCAACGTCGCCACCTACGGACCCGGCGGGCGGTTTACCATGACCGACAGGGGGCAAAGCGCCCTGCGCCAGACCGAAGACAGCTTTACCGTTGGCCCCTCCTCGCTGCATTGGCGGAACGGACAACTCACTATCGAGATTGACGAAATCAGCTCTCCGCCGCTGGTCAGCCGCGTGCGCGGACGCGTGACAGTCACGCCCAGCGCGCTCAGCCAAGTGGAACTGCCGCTCACCGAGGACGGCGCGCATATCTGGCGCCCCTTCGCACCGACTGCCAAGATCGAGGTCGATCTGGATCGCGATGGCTGGCAATGGGACGGGCACGGCTATTTCGACGCCAATTTCGGCACCCGCGCACTGGAACAGGACTTCACTTACTGGACCTGGGGGCGCTTTCCCACGGGCGATGGCAGCACATGTTTTTATGACGCCACCCGGCTTGACGGTTCCGAGTTGGGCATGGGCATCCGCTTTGATGGCGAGGGCCATGCAGAGGTCGTCACGCCCCCACCCAAGACCCGCATGAAACGCAGCCTCTGGGCGCTCTACCGCGAAACCCGGGCAGATCCTGGGCACCAACCGACGCAAGTGATGCCGATGCTGGATGCCCCGTTTTACAATCGCGCCGCTGTGCGCACAGTGATCGAGGGAGAAGACACCGTAGGCGTACATGAAGCGCTTGATCTCAAACGCTTTCGCTCGCCCCTGCTAAAGCCCATACTGGCCCTGCGCGTCCCGCGTCGTCCGCATTGGACATTCAGAGGCTAAAAGCTTTCAGAAAGATTTGGCGTCACCCCGCCTTAGCCGCCTCGGGGTTCAGTCGCATCACAGAGTAGTTGAGCGCCCCCGCCGTCGACACCCATGCCAGATAAGGCACAAATAAAAGCCCCGCGATCCAGTCCACCTGCCAGAGCGCAATCATCCCGAAGAACACTGACAGCCAAAGCCCGATCAGCACAACCAGCCCCAGTTTGATCCGCTGCAGCCCAAAAAACACTGGTGTCCACAACCCATTGAGCGCGATCTGCAACGCCCATAGCGCCATGGCCACGCTATTGTCAGGTCGCACCGCCGCGCGCGCGCCTGCCGCTGCCATACAAAGGTAAAGCGTCGTCCAGGCCACGGGAAAGACCCAGTTGGGGGGCGTCCACGCGGGTTTACTCAACCCCTCGTACCACTTGCCCGGCGGGAAAAGCCCGCCCGTGGCCCCTGCCGACAGGCAGGCCACGAGGAATATGCCGAAAACAAGCCAGCTCATGCGACGCCAGTGGCGCGCGGTCGCGCTTGCCTCTGAGTGGCTTGCGTGACATCCCGCGCCCGCAAAGTCGCCATTGTTGAATAAAGCGCATCACTCCAATCCGGTGCGCGATGCGCAAGATCAGACGCCGCTTCGACAAGGTAAGCCGTTTCCGGCAAGGGGCGCGCATGAATCACCGATGAGCGCGGCATCACAAGCGTGCCCGCCGCGCGTCCCAGCGATAGCATCAACCAACCGATCTTTTGCGCGCCGGTTGTCCTGGCCCGGTTAGAAACCGAATCCATGTCCAGCCGCCGAAGCTGTGATCCAATCCCGGCATAGATGTAGCGCGCCGCGAAAATCCCAGGACGCGAGGACAGTGGAAGTGCCGCCACCCCGGCCTCAGAGCGTAGGTAAAGCGCATCCGCCTCCCGCAAGAGCCGTTTGATCACCCGGCGCAGGGCCATGGTCATTTCCGGCTTCTCCAGAAAACCGTCAACTTCCAGACCTTCATCAATCAGCCAATCCGTGGGCAAGTACAGCCGCCCTTCGCGCGCATCTTCGCCCACATCGCGGGCGATATTCGTCAGTTGCATCGCGACGCCCAGATCACAGGCCCGCGCCAGCGCATCGGCGTCGCGCACCCGCATCAGCACACACATCATCGCGCCGACTGCCGAAGCCACACGCGCCGAATAAGCGCGCAGGTCGGATAATGTCGCATAACGTCGTTCCATCGCATCCCATGCCAGCCCTTCGAGCAAAGCCTCGGGCAACTCACGCGGCATCCCAAATTCCTCAATCATCGCCGCAAAAGCCCGATCCGCAGGCGCATCACGCGGCGTGCCGCGATAGGCCAGATCCAGCCTTTCATGCAGGCGCAGCACCGCATCGGCCTTTTCCGCATGCAAATCCACCGCATCATCGGCCAGACGACAAAACGCATAAAGCGCCAAGGCCGGATCCCGCACCTTGCGCGGCAAAAGCTTGGAGGCGGCATGAAATGAGCGAGAGCCATCGCGAATGGCCTCTGCGCAATGCACCATATCCTTGGGCTGCATCATCGCGCTTTGACCTCTGCGGCGTCCGGAACAAGCTGACCCAGCACCTCGGCACTGGACACCACCCCCGGCAATCCTGCGCCGGGATGCGTACCCGCTCCAGTCAAATACAGCCCTTCAAGCTCTTCACTGACATTGTGCGGGCGGAACCAGGCACTTTGGAAAATGCGCGGCTCAAGGGAAAATCCAGTGCCATACGGGCTGAGATAGCGATCTCGGAACGTCTCGGGCGTAAACACTTCGGAGGCTGTGATCTTGCCCCCCAGCCCCGGCAAAAGCTGATCTTCGAGCACGGCTTGCACCTTGGCGCGGTAGCGTTCCGCGATCTCGGTCCACTCAACGCCGTTGTCATGCCCCAGATGCGGCACCGGGCTCAGCGCGTAGAACGTGTCATCGCCATCAGGCGCGGCTGTGGGGTCTGTCACCGTGGGCCGATGCACATAAAGGCTCATGTCCTCGGCCAGATGCCCCTTGATAAAGATGTCATCCACCAGCCCCTTGTAACGTGGTCCATTGAGGATTGTATGATGGCCCACATCCGCCCAGTCGCCGCGCGTGCCCTTGGTGCCGAAATACCAGACGAAAAGCCCCATGGACCATCGCGATTTCTTCAACCGTGGCGCGGTCCAGCGGCGGCGCGACACATTGCGCATCAGATGCGAATAAGTGTGCCCGGCATCCGCGTTTGAAACGACAACATCAGCAGCGACCACCTCTCCACCGGTGAGACGCACGCCAGCAGCACGGTTGGATTTAACAAGGATTTCATCCACTTCCGCCTTGTGGCGCACAAGGCCCCCCTGCTCTTGCACCACATCGGACATCGCCTTGGCAATCGCCTCGACCCCGCCCATGGCGTAGTGCACGCCGAACTCTTTTTCGAGATGGCTGACGAGGATATACATTGAGGTGACGCGGAACGGATCGCCCCCGATGAACAGCGGATGGAACGAAAACGCCATGCGCAACCGCTCATCACGAAACCGCTTGGCAGCATGGCCATAGACCGACCGGTCCGCGCGCAGCATCCCAAAGGTCGGCAGCACCTTGATCAGGTCCCAAAGCTTGTGCATTGAGCGCCGACCAAGGTCTTCGAACCCGAAGAGATAGCGCGCCTCGCTGTCTTTCAGGAACCTGTCATAACCCTTGGCGTCAGGCGGGCTCAGCCGGGCCACCTCGGCACGCATGGCATCGGTATCCTGCCGCGCGGTGAAGTGACTGCCATCGGGCCAGCGAATCTCATAAAACGGATCAAGCGGTCGCAGATCCACCTCAGCCTCGAAATCCCGCCCACAGGCCGCCCAGAGGTCGCGAAACACCTGCGGTACGGTCACGATCGTCGGCCCCAGATCAAAGCGATGCCCGTTCTGCCAAATCGCCGAACCACGTCCGCCCGGCCCTTCCAGCCGGTCTAGAACCGTCACGCGATACCCCTTGGCCCCAAGCCGCATCGCCGAGGCCAATCCGCCCAACCCCGCCCCGATCACAACCGCATGTGGCGCGGTGGCGCGTTCGACGGCCTGCTGAAGGGTCGGGTCTATACGTGTCAACATATTCAAACCCTACATGTGTCAATCTAAATTGACAATCTTGCATTCCCGCTCTTTTATCTAGAAACCAACGGCGCCCAATCGAAGGGCACGCTTTGAGGAATAGTGCGATCCAAACCGTAAGCCTCAGCTTTTTCCGCTTCCCGCGCGGTGCCGCGCGGCTCTGGGCCTTTGCCATGATGGGTCTGGCGCGGCCAAGCCTGCGCCGCGTGCCGGATATTGGCTTTTGGAAACTCTGCGGCTCGGGCACCGGCGAAGGGTTCACACCTATTCCAAATACCGGGGTCTATGCCATCCTCGCCACATGGCCAAACTTGAAGGTCGCCCAGGAACGTGTTGACTCAGAATGGATATTCAAACGCTACCAAGCCAAGTCCGAGGAAAACTACACACTGTTCATGAGCACGCTGTCCACACGCGGCATCTGGTCCGGTGTAGCTCCGTTTGACAGCAACCCGGTATCAGACACAGGTCCAATCGCCGCCCTCACCCGCGCCACGATCAGCCCACTGGCCGCGCTCAGTTTCTGGCGTCGGGTGCCGGACATCAGCACCGTGATCGGACAAGACCCCAATGTGGCCTTCAAGATCGGCATTGGCGAGATTCCTCTTCTGCACCAGATCACCTTTTCGGTCTGGCCAGACACGCATGTCATGGCCAATTTCGCCCGCAAGGACGGCCCGCACGCCCGCGCGATCAAGGCCGTGCGCGATGGAAACTGGTTCCGCGAAGAGCTTTATGCCCGGTTTCGCATCCTCGACAGCCGTGGCACATGGCACGGGCGCGACCCCCTTGAACATCTGAGGCACGCAGCATGACTTTGGCCTTCCCTTTTTCTGCCATCGTCGGTCAGGACACGATGAAGCAGGCCCTCATCCTGACCGCGATTGACCCTGGATTGGGCGGCGTTCTGGTTTTTGGCGACCGGGGCACGGGCAAATCCACCGCCGTGCGCGCCCTGGCGGCACTCCTGCCGCCCATCGAGGTGGTTGAGGGTTGCCCGGTGAACGCAGCGCGCCCCGAGGATTGCCCCGACTGGGCGGAGGTGCGCTCGAAGAAAATCGTCAAGCGCCCCACCCCGGTGGTCGACTTGCCCCTTGGCGTCACCGAGGACCGCGTGACCGGCGCGCTCGATATTGAACGCGCTTTGACCCAAGGCGAGAAGAGCTTTGAATCGGGCCTTCTGGCCCGCGCCAATCGGGGGTATCTCTATATTGACGAGGTGAACCTGCTTGAGGATCACATCGTCGATCTGTTGCTCGACGTGGCACAATCGGGCGTCAACGCGGTCGAGCGCGAAGGGCTCTCGATCCGGCACGCCGCCCGCTTTGTGCTCGTTGGCTCCGGCAACCCCGAGGAGGGCGAGCTGCGCCCGCAACTGCTTGATCGCTTTGGTCTTTCTGTCGAAGTCATGTCACCCACCGACATTGACGAACGGATCGAGGTGATCCGCCGCCGAGACGCGTTTGAAACCGATACGGACCGGTTCATGACCAAGTGGAAACGCCAGGACGGCAAGATCCGCAAGGCGATCCTGACCGCGCGGGACAGGCTGCGCGACACGGAAAGCAGCGATGCGATCCTCAAAGACTGCGCCGCGCTGAGCCTTGCGCTTGGCACGGATGGTCTGCGTGGGGAACTCACTTTGCTGCGCGCCGCGCGGGCCTTGGCCGCTTATGAAGGCGCGCCCGCCATCACCCGCGCGCATCTGAGCAAGGTCGCCCCGCTGGCTCTGGCCCATCGGTTGCGGCGCGACCCGCTGGACGAGGCCGGGTCGGTGACCCGTGTCACCCGTATGGTTGCGGACGTTCTGGGATGACCCGACCCGCCGCGGCGACCCGAATGGAACGCGCGCTGGCGGCGTTGGCGGTGGACCCCGGAGGACTCAAGGGCATGGTCCTGCGGGCGCGCATGTCGCCCGTGCGGCAGGCATTTGAAACTGCGCTGAAGCACATGCCAGATGCACCGCGCCGCATTCATCCCGGCATTTCTGATTTGCAGCTCTTTGGCGGCCTCAACATCGCAGCGTCACTGGCTGAGGGCCGACCCGTGCGGGATAAGGGGCTCTTTGAGACGCCAGGGCTTCTGGTCCTGACCATGGCGGAACGCACTGGCGCTGATTTGGCGGCGAGGTTGGCGCAAATTCTGGATGCCGATACTGGCCACGCCCTGGTGCTTCTGGACGAAGGGGCTACGGCGGAAGAAGCCCCGCCTTTATCCCTGCAAGACCGGCTCGCCTTTCATATTGAACCTCAGGATGAGGCGCTTAGGACCCAAGCGTTGCGCCTGCCTGCACGCGCCGATCTGGACACGGCGCGCAAGGGTTTGGCACGCATTGCCGTGCCCGATGATGCCATGGGGCTTCTGGTGGCCCTGGCCGCGCGGTTCGGGATCGACAGCCTGCGCGCGCCCCTTTTGGCCCTGCGCACTGCGCGCGCTCTCACGGCTCTGGACCGTGAAAAGTCAGTAGGCGAAGCGGCCTTGATGGAAGCGGTCGAACTGGTCTACCCCAGCCGCGCCACGCGTTTTCCGGCAGAGGCAGAAGATTCCGCTATGGACCCGCCGCCAGACACGCCCCAGCCGCCGGACGACGCGACAGATGAGGGCAGCGGCAAAGGTGCAGGCGAATTGCCCGATGAAATCCTGGTACAGGCGATTGCCGCCTTGCTGCCGCCCGATTTACTGGACCGCCTCAAAGTGGCCCGCGCCGCCCAAGCCCGCGCTGCCAGCAGTGGCGCTGGCTCCAAACGGCGTGGCAACCGTCGGGGGCGGCCTTTGCCCTCGCGCCCCGGTCGTCCGTCGCAGCAAGCGCGCATTGATCCCGTCGCCACCCTGCGTAGCGCCGCCCCCTGGCAGCGCCTGCGCCGCACGCCGCAGAATGCGCACCGCCCGGTGATCATCTATCCCTCAGACATTCGCCTGCGCCGTTTTGAGGACCGGTCAGACCGGCTTCTCATCTTCACTGTGGATGCCTCCGGCTCTTCCGCCGTCGCCCGTCTGGCCGAAGCCAAAGGGGCTGTGGAACTGATGCTGGCGCAGGCTTACGCACGGCGCGATCACGTCGCCCTTGTTGCGTTTCGTGGTGACGGAGCCGAGCTTCTCTTGCCGCCGACGCGCTCGCTGGTGCAGGCCAAACGACAGCTCTCTTCCCTGCCCGGCGGGGGCGGCACACCGTTGGCAGCGGGGTTGGTCGCCGCGTCAGAACTCGCCCAACACGCCCGTGGACGTGGGATGAGCCCCACCCTTGTCTTGCTGACCGACGGTCGCGCAAACATCCCGCTCAGCGGCACGCCTGATCGTGCTGAGGCCCGGCAAGACGCCGAAACCATCGCCGCAGGTCTGGCGCGCCAAGGCATACCTGGTGTGCTCGTCGACACCGCCAACCGCCCCGCCGAGAACGCCCGAAACATTGCCGCGAGGCTAGGGGCAGACTACCTCGCCCTGCCCCGTGCCGACGCGCACAAGATCAGCGCCTCGGTGACTGCCGCGCTGGAGCATTGAGCAGTGGATTGGGAGCGTGACCTCCCCGATTGGCCGCTCAGCGCGCAATCCCGACGCATCCAACACCGCCCCCATAACTGGCATGTGCAAGAACTGGGCAAGGGTCCGCTCCTTCTGTTGCTGCATGGGGCCGGGGCGACAACCCATACGTGGCGAGATCTGATCCCCACACTGGCCAAAACCCACCGCGTCATCGCGCTTGATCTTCCCGGGCACGGGTTCACGCAGGCCGGAAGCCGGTTTCGCCTCGGGCTTGAGCGTACTGCTGATGACATCGCGGCCCTTTGCGCCGCCGAAGGCTGGCACCCGTCAACGCTCATCGGCCATTCTGCTGGGGGCGCAGTCGCGCTTGAACTGTCGCTACGCCTCACAACACCAGAGGGCAAACCACCCGCGGTCATCGGCATCAACGCCGCCCTTGACCGGTTTGAAGGCATGGCCGGGTGGCTTTTTCCCATGCTCGCCAAATTTCTGGCCATGAACCCACTCACGGCCATGGCCTTTGCCGCAGGGGGCGGACGGCCAGACCGCGCGCGCAATGTGATCCGCTCTACCGGCTCGACCCTGAGCGAAGAAGGTCTGGCCTTTTACAGCCGCCTGCTCTCTGACCGCGCCCATGTGGACGGAACCTTGCAAATGATGGCGGCCTGGAACACTGACGGTATCTGGGGCCGCATGCCTCAGGTCACCGCACCCTGCCTTTTGATCACCGGAGAGAAAGACGGGGCCGTGCCGCCCTCCGTCTCAGAGCGCGCCGCCGCGCGCCTGCCCAATGCAAAGGTGCAGAAACTCGACGGTTTGGGGCATCTGGCACATGAAGAAGCCCCGACAGAAGTCACCAAGATCATCCTCGATTGGCTGGAGACCTGAAGTCTCTACCACAAAGCGCCAGCGTTCACCTGTATATCTTCCAGCGTCAACGCCGGGGCCGCATCCGAGCACAAAAACGCCACCAGATCAGCAATCTCGCTGGGCTGCACCAGACGGTTCTGCGGATTGGCGTTTGCAATCTCGGCAATGACATCTGATACATCGCGCCTCTCAGCATCGGCCACCTTGGCCGCCGAGCCGTGCAGCATGTCTGTCTCCACCCAGGTCGGGCTGACGCTGACACAGGTGACCCCATGCGGCGCCCCCTCCAGCGCGGTCGCGCGGGTCAGCCCCAAAAGCCCCGCCTTTGAGGCGCAATAGGCGGCGTGGTCAGGTTTGGCCGTGTGGGCCGCCGTGGACGCAATGTTCACAATCCGCCCCCAGCGAGCCTCGATCATATCCGGCATTACCTGACGGCTCATCAAAAAGGGGCCAGTCAGGTTGGTCTCAATCACATCGTTCCAGGCGTCGATGTTGTGAGAGGCCACTGGTTCTTTGTATTCAATTCCCGCCGAATTCACCAAAATCCCCACCGCACCAAGGCGATTTTTGACCGCCATGCAAAACGCTGCGACGGACCCCTTTTTGCGCACATCCAGCGGGGCGATAAAGACATCTTCGCCCAAGCTCTCGCGCGCCTTATCCTGCTGCATCGGGTCAGCCCCACGCCTTGCACCGATGGCAACACGGAAGCCTTCGGCCATCAGCACGCGGGCAATCTCAAGACCGATCCCGCTCAGCCCACCTGTGACAATCGCAGTTCGGCTCATGTCCCGCCCTCCATTTCACTGTTAATCCATGCACTTGCATCACCGACCCGCAACCCGCCATCTCGATAAAGGTCGAGCAACTCCAGCAACCGATCGCGCCCGAACGACGCAAAATGCCCAGCATGAATCACCCGGATGGGCAACTCCCGCAGACGCGCATGAGACTCAGCCAGAACCTCGGCTTCCGAATGGTAGAGGTCATCAATCAGATCGCCATCATAGATGACATCGCCACTAAAGAGTGTCTCGTTGGCCTTGTCATAAAGTGCAATGGACCCCGGTGAATGCCCCGGCAGGTAAAACACCTGAAACACCCGGTCGCCCAGATCAATCACATCGCCCTCATCCAGATACCCTGTCAAAGGTGCGGGTTTCACACGATACGCCCTGTGATCAAACCCCGCATAAGGCAGTGCCGTAAACGTCTCGGCCCGGACATAGCCTGTATCCGCTACCGTATTCTGCGCCGTTGGACGCGCCATAACGTCGGCCTCGGCCGGGTGCCCGCATCGGTGCGAAAACTCGTGCAGACCCCCGGCGTGATCAAAATGCGAATGCGTCATGATCGCTGTCAGAGGCCGCGCGCTCAGCTCTGGCACCTCGTCCAGCATGGGACGCAAACCCATGCCAGTGTCGATCACCAGATCCCGGTCCCGCCCTTGCACATGCCAGATATTGCACCGCAGCCACGAGGCCACATGCGGCTCATGAATATGCACCACACCCTCTTCAATCTGCTTTGCAGCAAACCAACGTGACGCAACCTCAAGTCCCACATAGCCCCCCTTTGACGCTGACACACAAAAGAAACGCTAACCGCTTGGTCTGTTCAAATCCAGCACAGCGGAGGATTAGGTTACTCATTTTTGATTGACTTGCCAGTCAATAAAGATTTTGTTTGGCCTCAATCCAAGGTCGTATCATACTCGGCCTCAATAAAAGAACCAATCAACGGGGAGAATACACAATGAAAGCTAAGTCCTTGATTTCTGCGGCAGTCATGGCATTGGCCGGCTCTGGCATGGCACTCGCGGATAGCAGCGATCCAATCAAGATTCCGATCAATGAATGGACCGGACAGCATATCTCGGCCCACATCACGGGCACGCTCTTCAAAAAAGCGGGCTACGAAGTGGAATATGTGACCGCCGGTGCGGTACCACAGTTTGCCGCCATCGCTCAGGGCGATCTGCACCTGCAGCCAGAGGTCTGGACCAACAATGTCGGCGACATTTATCCCAAAGCCGTGGAAAGCGGCGATATCGTTGTGCTGGGCCAGCTGGGGCTGCAGCCGCAAGAAGGCTGGATTTTCCCGCCCTATATGAAAGAGAAATGTCCCGGCCTACCGTCCTATGACGCACTCTACGAATGCGCCGAGGCGTTCGCTGCTGCCGACACGTTCCCCAAGGGACGCCTGATCACCTACCCGGCCGACTGGGGCACGCGCTCCAAGGATGTGGTGGGCATGATCGAACTTCCGTTTGAGCCCGTTGCGGGCGGCTCTGAAGGCGCGATGATCGCCGAGGCGAAATCAGCCGTGGCCACGGGCGATCCAATCCTGATGATGTTCTGGCAGCCCCATTGGCTCTTTGCCGATATGGACATGGAATGGGTAGCCTGGGATGCCGCCGACGGTGAGTGCGTTGAGGAATCTGGCCAGGAACGTGGCAAGGCCTGCGGCTTCCAACAGGCCACAATTGACAAAATCGCCAACAAGAACTTTGCCTCTGACTACCCCGGTGCCAACGCGATTTTCGAGGCCATGTCTCTGGACAATAGCGTCCAGAACGCTCTGATGCTGGAGATCGACCAAAAAGGCCGTCCACTGGAAGAAGTGGTTGCCGAATGGGTCGACGCCAACGAGGCGACATGGAAGCCATGGGTGGACGCAGGCCTGGCGGCCAAGCAGTAACCTTTTGAAAACTTTGAGCAAAGGCCGGGGTCATTCCCGGCCTTTGTCACCTTGCAAAAAGCCCGTATCCCATGACCTCATCATCTGAAATCCGCCTGTCCTGCCGCAATATCTGGAAAGTCTACGGCAGGGAGCCTGAGCGCTATTTCAAGGACGACGCGGCGACGCATGATCCCAAAGCGCTGATTGGCAAAATGCGAGACGAAGGGGCCATCCCCGCAGCGGCCAATGTCAGCTTTGATGTGGGTGTGGGCGAGATTTTCGTCATCATGGGCCTTTCCGGCTCTGGCAAATCCACTGTGGTGCGCTGTTTGTCCAGGCTTGTCGACCCGACCCACGGCGAAGTGGTGCTGGATGGCGAGGACCTTCTGGCCAAATCAGACAAGGACATGATCCAGGTGCGCCGCCACAAGATCGGCATGGTGTTTCAGAACTTTGGCCTGATGCCGCATTTGTCGGTCTATGAGAACATCGCCTTTCCCCTTAGCCTTCAGGGAACCACGCCTGCGGATGCCAAACCTCGGGTGGACAAAGTTATTGATCTTGTGGGGCTTCAGGGCCGCGAAAAAAGCTATCCGCATCAGCTTTCAGGTGGTCAGCAACAGCGCGTCGGGATCGCCCGATCGCTGGCGGTGGACCCTGATCTGTGGCTTCTGGACGAGCCGTTTTCGGCGCTCGATCCGCTCATTCGGCGGCAGATGCAAGACGAATTCCTTCGTATTCAGAATGACTTGCACAAATCCATCGTGTTCATCACCCATGACTTTCTGGAGGCCCTGCGCGTGGCCGACCGGATGATGATCATGCGCGGCGGTGAGGTCGTCCAGACCGGTACACCGGCCGAATTGATTACCAACCCGGCTGACGATTACGTGGCCGAGTTCACCAACGATGTGCCGCTGGTGCGCGTACTCTGCGCCCATGAAGTCATTGATGCCGATGCTGTCCCCGATGAAGGTCGCCCTTGCGTTCCCGCCCAAACACCGGTTGAGATGCTCTTGCCCATGCTCGCCGCGCATCCCGAAGGCGTGGCTGTAGAACGCGCAGGCACAGTTGAGGGTATCGTAACCGCGCAAAGCGTGATCTCGGCGCTCGCCCGGCTGTCCGATCAAGATGACGCAAAAGCCGAGGCCACGGCATGAGCGAGACGCGCACGCATTGGGCGTGGTTCGCGCTGATTGGCCTGACGCTGGTGACATTGGGGTTTCGCGATCGGCTTGACTGGCTGATGTCCTTCCCAGAGGCGTGGGAGGTTCCCCTCACCGACTGGCTCAACGCGATCATGGCCGTGATTATCGACACGTTCGGCCCATTTTTCCGCGGGTTTTCCTCTCTGATGGACCATCCCATGTCCTGGGTGCGAACCATTTTGCAATCCACGCCCTGGGCGCTCACCATCGGGTTGCTGATGCTCGCCTCTTACGCCGTCTCCGGCGTCAAGCTGGCGATTTTTACATTCTTCGCCATGTTTTACATGGTCCTGATCGGATACTGGTCAGAGTCCATGAACTCACTCGCACTGGTCCTGATCTCAGTACCCATGGCGGTCATGATCGGATTTGCCGTGGGCACAGCGGCCTTTTATTCAGACCGCGCCGACCGGATCATCTCGCCCACGATGGATGTGCTGCAAACCATACCGGTCTTTGCCTATCTTTTGCCCATCCTGCTGCTCTTTGGCTTTGGGCCGGTGGTCGGCCTCATCGCCTCGATCCTCTATGCTGTGCCGCCCATGGTGCGCAATACGACCCTTGGCCTCAGACGCGTCAATGAAGAAGTCATCGAAGCGGGTACGATGGCCGGAGCCACGGCCATGCAAATGTTCTGGCGCGTGCGCGTGCCAAACGCGTTGCGGCAGATCCTTTTGGGCATCAACCAGACCATGATGGCGGCCTTTTCGATGATCATCATCGCCTCGATCATCGGTGGCACCTCGGATATCGGCTGGGAGGTTCTCACCCAAATCCGCAAGGCCAACGTGGCCGAAGCCATTCTTGCAGGCATCGTGATTGCCCTTATGGCCATGGTCATGGATCGGCTCACCGCTCAGGCCGCAACAGCACGCGCGCCGGATGGCGGGGACGAGCCAAGCTTTGTCGAGCGCAACCGCTACTGGATTGCCGCAGGTGTTCTGACCATCGCCATCCTCGCTCTGGCGCAGGTCTTTCCGTTCCTCAAAAGCTACCCGCAAGCGTGGGAGTTCTACCCCGCACAGGCGATGAATGACGCCTTCAACTATGTGCTGGTGGAATACGCCGCCGCCATCAAGACGATCAAAACCTTCGCTTTGTTCTACATCATGCTGCCGGTGAAATCCGGGCTGGAGCAAACCATCAGCCCGTTTTCCTGGGGCTTTGAATTCACCACGCCGATGAAAATCGGCTTTGGTGTCGTGATGTCGGGCTTCGTGGCCTATGCCGCCCTGCGCGGCCGCATGAACCTTGCCATCGGTATCGCGCTGGCGACCATTCTCATCTATTTCGGCATCACCCGCCTGCCCTGGCTGTCTGTTGCCGCTGTCATGGTCCTGCTCGCCTGGCAGGCAGGCGGCGTGCGGCTGGCCATTGGCACGGGCATCGGCCTTGTGTTCCTGATGGTTGCGGGCGTCTGGCCCGAAACCATGGTGTCCTTTTATCTCTGTGGCATTGCCGTGCTGCTGTCCTTCCTGATTGGCACCACGCTGGGCGTTCTGGCTTCGGAAAACGATACCGTCTCGGCCTTTCTGCGCCCGATCAACGACACGCTGCAAACCATGCCGCTCTTTGTGATCCTCATCCCCTTCGTGATGTTCTTCAAACTGGGCGATTTCACCGCCCTTCTGGCCATCATGGCCTATTCCATCGTGCCTGCCATCCGCTATGCTGAGCACGGGCTGCGCGGAATCTCCCCACAGGTGGTAGAGGCCGCTCAGGCCTGTGGATGCACACGCATGCAAATGCTCTGGCGGGTGCGCCTGCCCTTGGCCTTGCCGCAGCTCATGCTGGGCCTCAACCAGACAATCATGTTTGGCGTCGCGATGCTGGTGATCACCGCGCTTGTCGGCACAAGCGACCTTGGTCAGGAAATCTATATCGGCCTTAACAACGGTGACTTCGGCGTCGGCATGGTGGCGGGGATTGGCATGGCAATTCTCGCAATGATCGCCGACCGCATGACCAAAGCCTATAGCCGCAAAGGTCAGGCCGCGCTCGGTCAGGCCTGATCAGGCAGGTCTCCGCGCCCTCAGGCCCAGCGCCAAAGGCTCCATCAACCCGGCCAGCAGGATGAGCGGCAGGCCCACCATTTCGCGCCAGCCAAACGGCTCACCTGCCCAGATCGCCGCCGAGACAGCCGCCACAACAATTTCTGCCATGAAGAGCAGCCCCACAAGCCCCGGATTGAGCTTGGACGGCGCATAAATCGAGGCATATCCCCCTGGAATAATGAGCAAAAGCGCCACGGGCAAAAACCAGGTCAAAACGCCGCCAAACGCGGTTCCGCTCGGTGGCGTTGCCGTGCCTTGCGAGGTGGAGACCAGCGCCACCGCAACAGACACAAGCGCCGCGACAAGAAAGAAATTCGTCGCCTGCGTCGCGATACGCACGCGTTTTTCGGTAAGGATCAAAGTACAGCCCAGCGCCCAGAACACACCTGAGATCAGCCCGAACCAATCTCCCCAGACCCTCGGCAGGGGTAGCCCAGACTCATCCGAGAACACAACCATCATGCCGGCCACGCCCAGCGTAATCGCCGCCCAACGGTACCACGTCATCCGGTCGCCGAGGAATGCCCAGCCCAGCAGGAACCCCCAGATCGGCATGAGGTAAAACAGCAAAACTGCCCGCACCACATCGGTGTAAAGCAATGCGGCGGCATAAAGCGCATAGGCACAGCCCCCCAGAATGCCACCCAAAAGTGCCCGGCCCAACCGGTAATCCGCGCGAAGCACCCAGACCAACGGCAAGCAGATCAGCGCGGGAATGCCTGTGAAAAACGCCATCGCCCAGGGCGCATCAAACCCGCCCTCTTCGACCAGCCGCAATGGCAGCCAGAAGATGCCCCAGCACATCCCCGCAAAGAGGCCAGCCCACACAGCCAGTCGGTTGCCGTCTGTCATGTCACGCTTTCACAGATGTTAGGGGCGTTCTGGTATATCCACCAGTTTGCCGCGGGGAATTTCACAAGCCTTATCATAAAGCGGCGTTTCCGCCAGCATCGCGGGATGCATCTGACCGTCATTGCCCTCGACACGCACGTCTGTGCCGGGTCCGACCTCAGCGCTGTCCATCAGCGCATAGCCAACCCCGTTTTGCAGATAGGGTGAAAAGGCCCCGGCGGTCACACGCCCGGCCACTGCGCCGTTCCACTCCACGCGCCCATGAATACGCGGTGTGGCGTCCGGACAGAGGATGCCATGCAGGCGTTGGCGTTTATCGGCTTTCTCCAGCGCCGCTTTGCCGATGAAATCACTCTTGTCCATCGCCACGAAACCACCCAACCCCACATCGTAAGGCGTTGTTGTTTCGTCGAAATCTGAATTGGCGTTGAGAATTCCGGCCTCCAGCCGCCGTATGTTCATGGAATCCAGCCCAAACATGCGCATCCCATGCGGCGCGCCTGCCTGTTCCAGATGCGCCCAGAGCGCGGGCGCATCATGATGCGGCTCGGTGTAGAACTCCCAGCCCAGCTCATTGGTGTATCCTGTCCGCGTGATCAAAACCTGCTGCCCGCCGAAATCAACCCATGCACTGCCGAAATAACCAAAAGGCGACGGAATGCCGTCTTTGGCTGCCACCGCGAGGATGTCCATCGAGGTCGGGCCCTGAATTTGGCTCACATTGATATACGTGCCGATGATCTCAACATCCATGCCATTGGCATGCGCACGCGCCCAGTTGATGAAGTCGCCATCGGCCTGCACATACCAATACCGGTTTTCCTCTAGCCGGGCGAACACGCCATCGACGAGCAAACCGCCATTGTCAAAACACGCAATTCCATAGCCACAGCGCCCCACCTTCACCTTGGCGACGTTGTTCACAAAAAGCAGGTCCATCAGTTTGGTCGCATCGGGGCCAACGATCTCAATCGGCCATTCCCCGGTGTGCAGGCACGCGGCCTTGGTTCGCAGCAGCCAATAGCCCTCATCGGTGTCCAGATCATCCATGTAAACGCACATGAACCGGCGGTTATACACGGTGTAATGCGGGCCGTGTTTGGCCTCGAGATCGTGATATACATGCCGGTGCATATTGAAATCCCACCCCGACCCGGGGCGAGAGGTGATCAGATCACGGGTTTTGCCATCGCTCGAAATCATGTGCCTGTCTCCGGATCCAGATTGGCCCCCAGTGCTTCGGCCACCAGATTTTGAAAATGATGCACTGCGTGTTCACTCAGCTCGGTCTTGCCCGCATCCACGACGAACCGGCCCTGATTGTACCCGCTTGATTTCAAACCTTTTTGAACGCTTTCACAGAGACCAATGTCCTCAGGTTGCAGCACGTCGATCTGATAGTTGATCGCATCGCGCAGCTGATCGGTGACTTTGCCGTCCTTCACAAACCAATCCTGAAACTCGACGCAGTGCTCTGGCGCGGTCGGGTTCATCTGCAGCACCGAGAGGTTGGCCTCTCCGGGATAGGCCCAGATGGTGAAATTCGGCCAGACGTACCAACCCGCATAGCCGAAATCGACGTCACCGGGCTGGAATGAAAAGGCGCGGTTGCTCAGCGACTTGGGGTTCCCCGCGCATTGGCTGGAGTAATATTTCGACGTGACCGTGCGGTAGCTGTCCATGTCCACAAGATCGACGAAATCCTTATGCGCCGGGTGGCAATGGTAGCATTCGAGGAAGTTATCCACGAGCACCTTCCAGTTCGCCTCGACCTCATAGCTATCGCGCTGCGCAAACTGCAGATCATCTACCGACGGGACATAATGACGAATTTCTGACTCCAGATCGCCCATTTGTTCGGCGAATGGGATAGCATCAGCATACAGATTGACCAAAACCAGACCACAGAACACCTCAACCCGCACCTCCTTGAGCGAGAATTGCGATTTGTCGAAACCTTTAACGGTTTCGGTATTCCGCGCTGATTTCAGTGTGCCGTCAAAGTCAAACGCCCATGCGTGGTAGGGACAGGTGATGACGTTCTTGCGCCCCGTGCCGGATACCAATTCATGCCCCCGATGCGGGCAGACATTGTAAAACGCCTTGAGATCGCCAGCCCGCGTCCGCGCAACAAAGACATTTTGCTCGTGAATACGCACCGTAAGAAACGCGCCCGGCTCGGCCACCTGGCTGACATGCCCCGCATAATTCCAACTACGATAAAAAATCGCCTGCTTCTCATGCCCCCAGATCGCGGGGTCATGGTAGAACCGGGCGGGCAAGGTGTAGCTATCGCTGGGATCGGCCCGAAAGGGCAAATCGCCGGGCATAAGGTTGAGAATCGGAAGGGTCATGGCATCCTCCTGTTGGCGCGTGTTGACAGATCACCATATTACCTTTGATCATGGCAAACGCTGTTTTCTACACCATTTGCCAAAGAATAACTTATGCGAAAGCCACCCACGCCCCCGCTCGATCTATTGGAGCCTTTCGAAGCCTCTGCCCGCTTGGGCAGCTTCACCCGCGCCGCCGAAGAACTATCCGTCACGCAATCGGCCATCAGCCAACGCGTACGCAAACTTGAAACCTTGCTGGACACCAAGCTTTTTGATCGTGGCCACCGGGCGATCACCCTCACCCCGGAAGGGCGCGAGCTGCTCAACGGGGTTAGTGTCGCGCTGCAACATCTGACCTCAGCCACTCATTCCCTGCGCCAGCGCGAAACGCGGCCCATCGTGCGGCTTTCCGCGGACACCTCCATCGCCCAGCTCTGGCTGATGCCAAGGCTGGAAAGCTTTCTGCTGGGGACACATGGACTGGCCATAGACCTGACGGTGTCTGACAACGAAGACGAGGTGTTGAACTCGGATGTGGCTATCCTTCACGGCTCTGGCACTTGGTCCGGGTTTACCGCAGAGCTGCTCTTTCCAGATGAGATTTATCCCGTCTGCGCGCCCACTTACATGGCCAGACACCCAATCCGCGCCCTTCCCGACCTGCTGGAGGCCGAACTCATTGACCTCGATTACATCCACTGGAACTGGATCAACTGGGGCATCTGGCTCACCGAGGCGGGGCTGGACCCGGCGCGTGCCCGTACGCTCTTGCGCACCAACAGCTACATGGCGCTTCTGGATGCCGCGCGGATGGGTCTTGGCGTGGCTCTGGGCTGGGGACCGATGATGGATCAGGACCTTGCCAAAGGTACGTTGATCCGGCCCCTGCCCACCTCTGTGCGCCCCGCCTATGGCTACTATCTTCTGGTGCGCGATACCTCGGATGAGAGCGCAGACAGACTTGCCCGGCATCTAAAAACCGTTACCTTGATCACTTAGAGCAACCAAAGCACGGCGGTGTCGGATTCAGACCTGCCAAAGTCGATTGAAGCTCTGGTCAGTTTGGTGTTTGCTGCTTTTATAAGAAGAGAAAAATTATAGGGAGAAGGCCGATGCGCTATCATGCGCCTGCGACCCTTGAGGATGCAACACAACTGCTTGGGTCAGAGCTTGGCGATTGCCGGATTTTGGCCGGGGGCACAGACCTTTTGGTTCGGATGCGCTCGGGCTTTGCCGAACCGGACAATATACTGGATATCAAACGCATCGCGGGAATGCGCGACATCACCGCCGAGGATGGCGGATGGCGTCTTGGTGCGGCTGTCTCGGGGGCCGAGATGGGCGAGCATGCTGGTCTGACCGCTGACTGGCCCGGCGTGGTTGAAGCCGCGGGTCTCATTGGCTCGACCCAAATTCAGGGGCGCTGCACCGTGGTCGGCAATCTGTGCAACGCTTCCCCTGCTGCTGATAGCGTACCGGCCCTCGTGGCGGCGCGTGCTGTGGCCCGGATTGCAGGCCCGAACGGCACGCGAGACGTCGCTGTGGAAGACGTGCCCACAGGCCCCGGCCAGACCTCCTTGGCCAAGGACGAATTCGTCGCCTCGATCTTCTTACCCAAGCGCCCTGAGAACGCAGGCGATGCCTATCTGCGCTTCATCCCGCGCACGGAAATGGACATCGCCGTGGTGGGTTGTGGTCTGTCGCTGACATTGGATGGGTCTGGCACCTGCACCGACGCGCGTGTGGCCCTTGGCGCGGTTGGGCCCAAGGTCATCATCGTTGAAGACGCCGCCAAGGCTTTGATCGGCACCAAGGTGGACGAGGCCGCGCTTGATGCGCTTGCCGCTGCCTGTTCCGCCGCCGCCACCCCCATCGCCGACAAACGCGGCACGGTAGAATTCCGCACACATGTGTCCGGCGTGCTGGCCAAACGCGCCGCGAAAATCGCCGTATCCCGCGCAGGAGCTTGAGATCATGAGCAAAATTCACGTCACCACAAAGATCAACGGCGACCCGACCGAGTTCCTCTGTGAACCTGACGAGACGCTTCTGGATGTGCTGCGCGACCGGCTGGGCATGACCGGCTCGAAGGAAGGCTGCGGCACGGGCGACTGCGGGGCCTGCTCGGTCACCGTGAATGGCCGTCTGGTCTGTTCCTGCCTTGTGCTGGGGGCCGAGGCCGAGGGGGCTGAGGTGGCCACCATCGAAGGCATGGCCGAGGGCGATCAGCTTCACCCGCTGCAGCGGCACTTCATAGAACACGCCGCCCTGCAATGCGGCATCTGTACACCCGGCATTCTTGTGGCGGCCAAATCTCTGCTCGAACACAACCCCGACCCCACCGAGGAAGAGGCACGCTACTGGCTGGCGGGCAATCTCTGCCGCTGCACGGGTTATGACAAAATCATCCGCGCCGTAATGGCTGCGGGCAAGGAAATGCGGGAGGCATCGTAATGGCACTCGACAGCAAACAAGTTCTGGATACACGGGAATTCAAGGTTGTCGGCACGCGCGTGCTGCGGCCCGATGGCGTGGATAAAGTGACCGGCAAGGCGCGGTTTGGCGCAGATATCACAGCGCCGGGCATGCTTGTGGGGCTGGTGCTGCGCTCACCGCACGCCCATGCCAAAATCAAATCGATTGACACCTCCGCCGCCGAGGCGATGGAGGGTGTGCATGCAGTGGTCACCGCCGCAGATTTCGCACCCATCGAGGATGATGATTTCACTGCAGATATCCTCGACAACTGCATGGCACGTGAGAAAGCCCTCTATGACGGGCATGCCGTCGCCGCCGTTGCGGCCAGCTCCAACCACATCGCCAAAAAGGCGCTGAAGGCGATCAAGGTCGATTACGAAGTGCTTGACCATGTGACGGACGTGGATGAGGCCATCAAACCCGGCGCACCGATCCTGCACGCGAGCGGCGGCAATGAATCCGTGCCCGAAGGCAGCAGCAAAAACATCATGGCGCGCTATGAGTTTGGCCATGGCGATGTCGAGACCGGGCTGAAGAACGCCGACCGCGTGCTGGAGCGCAGCTACAAGACCGAGGCGACGCATCAGGGCTATATCGAGCCGCACGCCTGCCTTGCGCAGATGGGTCCCGATGGGCAGGCCGATCTGTGGTGTTGCACCCAAGGGCATTACATGGTGCGCAACACCTGTGCCGCCATTCTGGGCCTCGACCAAGGCCAGCTGCGCGTCACCGCGTCTGAGATTGGCGGCGGTTTTGGCGGCAAGACAACAGTGTTCCTGGAACCTGTCGCCCTGATGCTGGCCAAGAAATCCTCGCGCCCTGTGAAAATGGTCATGACCCGGTCCGAGGTGCTTCGGGCCACAGGGCCGACCGCCTCAAGTTCGGTTGATGTCCGCATCGGCATGACCAAGGACGGTCTGATCACCGCCGCGAGCGCCGAGCTGCGCTATCAGGGTGGGGCCTATGCCGGGTCGCCTGTGGAATTCGGCTCAATGTCAGCCTTCGCACCTTATGACCTTGAAAACGTGCAGACAATCGGCTGGGACATCGTCACCAACCGGCCTAAGCAAGCCGCCTATCGTGCCCCCGGCGCGCCCATGGCGGCCTTCGCGGTGGAATCTGCCATTGACGAACTGGCCAAGGGTTTTGGTCTTGATCCGTTGGAAGTGCGTCTGAAAAACGCTGCGCGTGAAGGCACGGTGGCTTCTTATGGCCCCACCTATCCGGCGATTGGTCTGGAAGCGACTTTGCGCACGGCCAAAGACCACCCGCACTGGACTGCGCCTTTGGGTGAAAACCAAGGTCGCGGCGTCGCCTGTGGCTTCTGGTTCAACTTTGGCGGGGACACCTGTGTGTCGCTCAACATCACGCCCGATGGCACCGTGACGGTCAGCGAAGGCAACCCTGACATCGGCGGATCGCGTGCGTCGATGTCGATGATGGCCGCAGAAGAGCTGGGCATTCCTTATGAGAAGGTCCGCACGATTGTGGCCGACACCGGTAGCCTTGGTCAGAACGAAGTCACAGACGGCTCTCGCGTGACCTTTGCCGTGGGCCTGGCCACGATTGAAGCTGCACGTGCCGCCAAGCGCGAGATGTGCAAGCGCGCCGCGATGGCCTGGGGCATCGAGCCCGAGGCGGTGGAATGGAAAGACGGTGCCGCGCACCCGGCAGGCCCCAATGCGGGCACACATCCGCCCATGAGCCTCGCAGAAATTGCAGCCATTGCCTCCAACACAGGCGGGCCGATTGCGGGCCACCATGAGGCCAACCCCGAAGGCGCTGGCGTCAGCTTTGCCACCCATATGGTGGATACCGAAGTGGACCCCGAAACAGGTGCAGTGAAGATCCTGCGCTATACGGTCTTCCAGGATGCAGGCAAGGCTGTGCATCCCGACTACGTGGAAGGCCAGTTTCAGGGCGGTGCCGTGCAAGGCATCGGCTGGGCGCTGAACGAGGAATATATCTACGGCGAGGATGGCATCCTGCAGAATGCAGGTTTTCTTGATTACCGCATCCCCGTCGCCTCAGACCTGCCGATGATCGACACCGTGATTTTGGAAATCCCCAATCCGGGCCACCCTTACGGCGTGCGCGGTGTGGGCGAGACATCCATCGTGCCCCCCTTGGCCGCCATCGCCAACTCGGTGAGTGCGGCGTCTGGTGTACGGATGCAGGATTTGCCAATGTCACCCCCCAAGGTATTGAAAGCCATACAGGATCAGTGATGTGACGTCCCGGGCCAGCCCCGGGACCTCCACCCGAGGCGCGCCATGGTCAAAGTGAAAATCTGGGGCTCTCTGGCCGCCTTTGCCGAGGATCAGCGCGAGGTAGAGGTTGAGGCCAGCACCTTGCGCGAGTTGCTGGAGCGGCTGGGGCATAGTTACCCCGGCCTCAAACCGCAACTGGAGCGCGGCGTGTCCGTCTCAATTGACGGGCGGATTTACAATGACAGCTGGTTCCAGCCGATCAAGCCCGATAGCGAAGTGGTGCTTCTGGCGCGGTTAAAGGGGGGATAGGCCGGACGTCGCACCGACCGATCCAAGTAAATCCACGCCCACAAATTCAAGATGTGATATCTCTTCGACCCTCTTCACCATTCGTTAGCTTCATGCAGCTAAGAGACGAAAAAACGTCGCCTGGTCGTGCCTGTTCCCACGATCACGTTCCCGTCCGACGAAGACCGAAGAGAAATTTACGTGAACCAGAAAACGTCAGTCACCCTCGACCAGGAAAGACCATTCGAATTTGACGAGCTGTTCTTTTCACGCACGGACGAGCGCGGAGTCATTCAGGCCGGAAACAGCGTTTTCCAATCCATAAGCGCGTATTCCTGGGATGAAATACTTCATGCGCCACATCGTCTTATCCGCCATCCGGACATGCCGCGTGGCGTTTTCTGGCTGATGTGGGACACCATTCAAAAGGGCAACCCCATTGGCGCCTATGTTAAAAATCTTGCAAAAGATGGATGCTACTACTGGGTGTTTGCGGTTGTGACACCCATCGAAGGTGGATTTTTGTCCGTCAGGCTCAAACCAAGCAGTACGGTGTTCGAAGCCGTCAAAAAGCAATACGCAGATTTGCGGGATGCCGAAGTGACGCAGAACGTGTCGCCCAAAGAAAGTGCGGCTCGACTAACAGATCATCTCGCAGCTTTGGGATACGACAGCTACAGCGCTTTCATGGCACAGGCGCTCAGCCTGGAAGTCAGCGCGCGGGATGAACATCTGGGCCGTACGAAGGATGCGAGTCAAACTTGTTTTGAAAGACTCGCCAAATCAGCGGAAGACTTGCTTTACTGCACGAGCAACATTGCCGATGTGTTTTCAAAGAACAAACATATCCCGCTGAACCTGAAAATTCATGCTGCACAGCTTGGCGATATTGGCACACCGATTGGGACAATTTCGGACAATTACACCATGATTTCCAACGAGATTCAGCAGCAAATGTCTGAATTTGTTAGGAATTGCCACAACGTGTCACAGGCGGTTGGCAAGGGTTGGTTTTTGACCAGCACGGCCATGGTTCAGCGCCAGGTCATCGACTTTTTCCAATACGAAGAGACCTGTGAGGCCGTCAATCAAGACGTAGAGATGCAGCATCTGCGCGCACAACAGCAAAGCTATTCCGAGCAGGCGCTCAAAGGGTTGCGTGCAATATCGTCTCAAATCGAGCTGTTTTCGCAATCCTGCGCGGAAATGCGACGACTATCGACCAGTCTCAAGGTCATCCGGGTCATCGGTAAGATCGAAAGCGCATCGATCGACAATTCACTAAACAACCTCGATCACCTGATCGATGATCTGGGACAGTTTCAATCGGTTCTGGGCGAAGGGTTGGATGCCGTAGATGTTGCCAACAAGCATATGCGTAGCGACGTCGACATCTTGATTGGGCGTCGGGCAGCCGCCTGAGACGCGCATTTTTTATGTTGGACCGGATTCCCTGGGCGGTGCACGACGAAAACGGCTGCGACATGACCTTTGCAAAGGCGCATGTTTGCACAGACGCTGGATGCGGACCAAAGGCATCGTTCATCTAAAGTGTCACACCGCCCCCTCCAAAAACTTCAGGACAGCTTTAGAAAACACTTCCGGGCGCTCCACCAATCCCAGATGCCGCAGCTCTGCGACAATCTCGACCTGGGCCTCTGGCATCTCATGCGCGATGGCCCAGCTCATGGCGGGGGTTGAGCCGCTGTCATGTTCGCAGGTCATAACCAATGCAGGTGCATCTATAGGCGGATCGGGCCGAATGAGTTCCGTCACACCGGCCGCCAGAACATAGCGGTGGGCGGCATAGTTGGCCGGGTCATTGGCTACGACGATCTGGCGCACTCGCGCCACGACATCCAGATTTTCGGCGTGAAAACCCTCGCTGAACCAACGTTTGAGTGCGGCATCTACGGTGGCCTCCGGCCCGCCCACTGCACTGTCGCGTGCGGCCTTTTCGTACATCGCCTGCGCCTCCGGTTCGCGTTCATGCGGAGAATTCAGGATCGCCAGCGCCGACACGCGCTCGGGATGATCGAGCGCCACGCGCCGGTTGATCATGCCGCCGAGCGAAAAGCCCACCAAAGCCGCCTGCCCAATTTGCAAATGATCCATCAGATCAACGAGTTGCTCGGAAAGCGCGGTCAGAGTGACCTCACCTTCGGGCACCGCACTCTCACCATGCCCCAAAAGATCATAGCTCAGCACGCGATACCGTTGGCTCAGCGCGGGCAACATCCCGTCCCAAGTGATCTGACGGTTCAGACCCAGCCCGTGGATCAGCGCCACAACGGGCGCATCTTCGGGACCTGTCAGGTCATAAGCGGTGCCGTTCCACATCATACCCCCGCCGGGTTATCGAGATCATGACCCATCTCTTCGAGATCCTTATACCGATCCCCAAGCCGGTGATTGGGATGTCCGCCCACGGACGCGCCCAGCGCCACGATGATCTCATCCTCGGCCGGCGCATCGGGCACCGACACATGAATGGTCTGATAATGAGAGCGCCGCCCGCCATCATCCTTGTCCATCAGCGGGATGATCAGCGATGCCCCGGCGGCCCCGCGCGTATTGGCAAAGGACATGTAGGATTTGGCCTTTAGCGCCTCGCGATACTGGTTGCCGAACCAGAGCGTGTGGGTCATCCCCTGCCCATGTTCCTGTTCGCCGCCCATGCCGACGAGCGAGGCCTTGCCATAGCCTTCGACCTTGCCGTCCGAGGCTTGCATGATCATGTCAGTCAGAAGCTTGCCCAAAACCGGACCGTGACTGCGGATCTCGGGGCTCATATCCTCCACATGGCCGCGTCCGAACCACGGGTTCTTTACAATCACCAACGCGGCATAAAGCTTGGTCGGTTCCGCCACATCTTTCCAGCCTTCCCGGTAGGTGGTCTGTTCCACCATCAGCGTGCGTCTGATTTCGACTTCGTTCTTATCCGGCATGGGCCAGCTCCTGTTGCGCAAATTCTGGCATCACCTTATCGATGAAAAGCTGCAGGCTGCGTTTTTGCAGGTCCATGTCGGCCCCCATCGAAGCGTAGTAGACAAAGGCATCCGCGCCAAAGGCCTGATGCGCCTTGAGTTTTTCCACCACCTGAGCGGGGCTGCCGAACATCAGGTTCTCTTCCAGCATATCCGGGTCCACCCGAGCGTTGCCGTCAAGCTCTTCCAGAGGCACTTGTTCCGGGAAACCGTTCAGTACCTCGCCACGTTTCATCATCAGGTTGCCGAACTGACCCAAGACATGCCGGATTGCGCCCATGGCACCTGCCCGATCCTGTTCACTTTCATAAACAGCAGTGTGGCGCATGATGGCCCAAGTCCCCTTGAACGGCTTACCAGCCGTCTCGACCGCATCCTTGAGCCGCTTGGCATAGGTTTCCACTTCACTCATCGGCATGGTGAGCGGCCAGCTGAGAATGTTGCACTCATGTTCGACGGCGTAGTCGAACGTAATCGGCGCACGCGCGGCCACCCAAACAGGGACCTCCGACTGCACCGGTTTGGGACAGGATGTGGCGCTTGGGAATTGCCAGAACTCGCCGTCATGGGCATAGTCGCCCTCCCACAGCTTTTGCACCACGGGCAGCATTTCCTGCATATACCGCCAGCTGTCTTTCTGATCGAGGCCAGGCTTCATCCGGTCGAATTCTCTTTGATAAGCCCCTGATCCGATGCCAAATTCCAGACGCCCGTCGCTGAGCAGGTCAAGCATCGCGGCTTCCCCGGCAAGGTTGATGGGATGCCAGTAGGCCGCGTTCACAACTCCGACGCCCAGACGGATGTTTTTGGCATGCTCGCCCCACCAGCCCAGGATCTGAAACGGGTTCGGCGCAATTGTCATCTCCAGCGCGTGATGCTCGGCGGCCCAGGCAATCTCAAACCCGGCAGCGTCAGCCATTTTGACCATCTCCAGCGTATGATCGCGCACCGCCTTCATGTCTGTTTCGGGCGTCATGCGTTCCAGATTGATCGCAAGATGAAATTTCATATCCGTCCCCTTTCAGGTCAAAAGTTTTTCGGCATACCACCCGGCGAACCGCGCGACATTGGCCTCTAGAAGTGGTTGGAACCGCCCTTGCGCTGCGTCGGGCGCAGCCAGGCCGCGTTGTTGGTTTTCCAGGGCCGGGATGTCCTCATCAATCGCGGCATCGAGCCGAGTGTGATAGGCGGCAAGAGCCTCATCCGCGCCCGGTCGATCCAGCGTTTCGCGTGGGAAACACGCAGTTTGAATAACGCGGCATTGGTTTGGCCCCAGCGGATAGGCCTCATAAACCCAAAGCGCATCACGCCCTGCCGCGAATGTCATGTTGGGAAAGACCCACGTATAGCGCACGCCCTCTGCGGCACGGCCCGACAGCCCCGGCATGGGTGGGAGCGCTTTGTCCTGTTCGTCCTGCAAAAGTCCGCCAGTGCCCTCAGTCGGGCCAAACTGCGTGGCAAAGGCCCCCTGCACCGCGTCGGGCGCATCGGGCGGCAGATAGACATCGTCAATCGAGTCTGCATGCACGAAGGGCAGGTGGTAATATTCGTTAAAGACCTCCAGAAAGGCCTTCCAGTTGCAGCCCACGACCATCTCCCGGCGGCGCGTGGTGACGAGGTTTTCCAGTGGCCAGGGCGCATGAATGGCCGGGAACTCAGCCAGAACCGTATCGAGCGCGGGCGCGTCGGGATTGAGGCAGATAAAAGCAAAGCCAAGCGACTCTTCGGCGCGATAGGTTTTGAGACCATAATCGGCCTTGTCAAACCCCTCTACCGCATCCATCTCAGGTGCCGCGACGAGCCGTCCGTCCAGCCCATAAAACCACGAATGAAACGGGCAGCGCAGACCGCGACAGGTGCCCTGCCCCTCGACAAGCCGCGCGCCGCGATGGCGACAGGTATTGGCAAAGGCGCGCAACCCTCCATCTGTGTCGCGCAACAGAATGATCGCCTGCCCGGCCAGATCAAGTGCGACGTAGTCCCCCTGCGCCTTCACCAAATCGGCGCGGCCTACACCGATCCACCCCCCGCGGAAGAGCCGGTCGGCCTCTAGCGCCTCAATCTCCACGTCGTTGTAACACCGCGGCGGAATGGAGTAGGCCTGCTCTGCCGGGGCACGGCAGGCTTGCAAGGCGTGTTGGAGGGCGTCGTCGAGGGCCATCGCTCACCTCATCTGAAACGGGTTGGCCATAGGCGCGTCCGACAGGTTCACCCAGACTGTTTTGGGGCGGGTGTAGTCGTAGACCGCCTGAAACCCGCTCTCACGGCCATAGCCGGAGCCTTTGACACCGCCGAACTCGGCAATGGGAGAGATCACGCGATAGGTATTCACCCAGACAATCCCGGCCCGGACATTGCGTGCCATACGCACCGAGCGCGCGGAATCGCGGGTGAATATCCCCGCCGCGAGGCCGTGCTTGGTCTGGTTGGCCAAGGCCAGTGCCTCTGCTTCAGTTTTGAACCGCAACACACTGAGAACCGGGCCAAAAAGCTCTGTGTCCACGATGGTCAGATCGGGCGACGGGCAATCAAGAATCGTTGGTTGAAAGAACATGTCGCTTGCCGCATCCGCCCGCGCCCCGCCACATACCAGACGCGCGCCCTCCGACACAGCGCCTTTGACCTGCGCCTCGATATGCTCAAGCTGCCCATGGGTGCAGAGCGGGCCCATCTCGGTTTCTTCCGCCATGGGATCGCCAATGCGTATACCAGCGGCAATTTCTGACATCTTTTCAAGGAACTGATCTGCGACAGTCTCGTGCACGATAAGGCGACTACCTGCCACGCAGGATTGCCCGGAGGCACCGAATATACCGGCCACGCTAGCGTTGACCGCGCTTTCGATGTCGGCGTCTTCGAAAACGATAAACGGGGATTTCCCACCCAGTTCCAGGCTGACCTCAGCAAAGTTTTCCGCCGAGTTGTGGATCACATGCCGCGCGGCCATGGGACCACCGGTAAAACTCACCCGCGCCACCAAAGGATGCGAGGTCAGCACCTTGCCGCACGGGTCGCCATGGCCGGTCAGGATGTTCACCACCCCATCGGGAATACCCGCTTCGGCAACGAGCTTGCCAAACTCAAGGATTACGGCAGGCGCATGTTCCGAGGTTTTGAGCACCACGGTATTACCAGCCGCCAGAGCCGGGCCGATTTTGACCGCCGTGAGGAAAAGCTGACTGTTCCAGGGGACAATGGCGGCAATCACGCCCAAGGGCTCACGTTCGGTAAAGGCGAACATGTCGGGCTTGTCGATGGGCAGGGTCTTTCCCTCAATCTTATCCGCCGCCCCGGCGTAAAAGTAAAAGAATTCAGCTATATATTTGGCCTGCCAGCGGGTTTCCTTGAACATCTTGCCGCTGTCGCGGGTCTCGATCTCTCCCAGTGCCTCTGAGCGATCCGCCAGCAAATCGCCCAGCTTGCGCAGGCACGTCCCACGCTGGGTGGCCGTCATGGACGCCCATGGCCCCTCATAGCAGGCGGCATGCGCCACCTGCACAGCGCGATCCACGTCCTCTGCCGTGGCCTCGGGCACACGCGCCCAGACAGCGCCAGTGGCCGGGTTGAACGTCTCAAACGTGCCGCCATCGCTGGCCTGCGCCCACGCCCCACCGATCAACATGGAATAGCTCTCGACCATCGTGTCCTCCTCCCAAAGGCTGTAACGAGGGTCGATCCCCTCAACACGCCCAGTCTTGCACGGAAATACAATTCTTGAAATCGAATTGTTTTGCAGATTAAGTTCGGATTATTCGAATTATTGACCGAGCCACTTTTATGAACCTTGCCGCCGTCCAAACCTTTCTGTCCATCGTCGACACCGGAAGCCTTGTGCGGGCCTCACAAGAGCTGAACGTCACGCAATCAACCGTCACAGCCCGGCTCAAGACGCTGGAAGACGCGTTGGGCCAGCAACTTCTCAATCGGCAGAAATCCGGCACGACTCTGACCCCTGCAGGCGCGAAATTCCTACGCTATGCGCGCACGATGACCGGGCTGTGGCGGCAGGCGAAATATGAGACCGCCCTGCCCGCTGGTCTGGCCTCGGTCTGCACTTTTGGCTGTGACCGAGAGCTGTGGCACGGGCCGGGACGGGCGTTTTTCAACGGCGTGGTGGGCGGGCGCGATGACATGGCGGTGGCAGTGCGTCAGGGCAGTGCGGCGGAATTGGAAAACTGGCTGGCCGAGGGGATGGTGGACGTTATCCTGACCTATGATCAGGTGGCGCGCGGGTCGCAGACGGTGCATCCGCTTCCTCCCGAAGAGCTGGTGCTTTATTCAGACCGGCCTGACACGCCAATCGACAATGATCCGCTTTACATCTTTGTCGATCACGGCGCGGAGTATCGCCAGCAGCATGATGAATTTTACCACCATGCCGGAGTGGCACGGATCAGCTTTGACAGCTCCTGGTGGGCGTTACAGCACATGCTGGAACATGGCGGGTCTGCCTATCTGCCGCGCGCTTTGGCTGCGCCCTATGTAGAGCAGATGCGTTTGCATCTACCAGCAGAGGCACCGGTGTTTTACCGCAAGAAAAGCCTGATCGTGCGGGACACGGCGGCGCGCAACTGGACATGGTTTGCACCGCTGGTAGAGGCCTTGTCCGCGCCTGTGGCCTAAGTGCGTGCATCTTGCTTTGACTCTACCGCGCCTGCATGGTTCGCTGCGCGCGACAAAGGACCAAGACCATGACCCATATCCTTGCCATTGATCAGGGCACAACCTCCAGCCGGGCGATCCTGTTTGACGATAAACTGAACGTCACCGCCACAGCACAAGAGGAATTCACCCAGCATTTCCCTAATTCCGGCTGGGTCGAGCATGATCCGGATGACATCTGGGCCACCACCGCCGCGACCTGTCGTAGCGTGATCGAACGTGCAGGCATCAATGCAACCGACATCGCCGCCATCGGCATCACCAATCAGCGAGAAACCACCCTTGTCTGGGATCGCACCACCGGCAAAGCCATTCACAACGCTATCGTCTGGCAGGACCGGCGCACGGCGGAGTTTTGTCGTACTTTGAAAGAGGCCGGGCACGAAGAGATGGTGACCGAGCGCACGGGGCTTTTGCTCGATCCGTATTTCTCGGGCACGAAACTGGCCTGGATCCTGGATCAGGTAGAGGGCGCGAAGGCCAAAGCCAAGGCGGGCGATCTGCTTTTCGGCACGGTCGATTGCTATCTCATCTGGAAGCTGACGGGCGGCAAGGTGCATGCCACAGATGCGACCAATGCCGCGCGCACGCTGCTTTATGACATCCGCAAAGGGGCCTGGAGCGAGGAGATTTGCACGCTATTGGATGTGCCCATGCAAATGCTGCCCGAAGTGCGCGACAGTGCGGCGGATTACGGCAGCACGCGCGCGGATCTCTTTGGTCGCGAAATCCCGATCCTGGGCGTGGCGGGCGATCAGCAGGCCGCGACCGTGGGACAAGCCTGTTTCAGCCCGGGCATGATGAAATCGACCTATGGGACGGGGTGTTTTGCGCTTTTGAACACTGGCGACACGCCGGTGCGGTCGCAAAACCGGTTGCTGACGACTATCGCCTATCAGTTAGACGGCAAGCCAACCTATGCACTGGAAGGGTCGATCTTTATCGCCGGGGCCGTTGTGCAATGGCTGCGGGACGAGCTGAAGGTCATTAAGGAGGCGGGCGAGACCCAAAGCCTGGCCGACGCGGCCGATCCCAATCAATCGCCCATTCTGGTGCCGGCTTTTACCGGGCTGGGCGCGCCTTATTGGAACCCTGATTGCCGTGGCGCACTTTATGGCATCACGCGGGGCACCGGGCCTGCGGAACTGGCGCGGGCCGCGCTGGAAAGCGTGGGGTTCCAAACCCGCGACCTGCTTGAGGCGATGACCGCCGACTGGAGCGCATCGGGGACAGAGCAGGTTTTGCGGGTTGATGGCGGGATGAGCGCATCGAACTGGACGATGCAGTTTCTGGCGGATATCTCCGGCGCGCCGGTGGACCGACCGAAGGTGCTAGAAACCACGGCACTTGGAGCCGCTTGGCTCGCGGGCATGCAGGCTGGAGTTTATCCTGATCAGGCTGGGTTTGCAGAGGCCTGGGCTCTGGAGGCGCGATTTGAGCCAGCGATGGACAATGACCTCAGAGAAACGCGCTACGCCGCGTGGAAACGCGCTGTGGCGGCAACGATGGCCGTGTAATTGCAGAGAAATTCAATTTGACTTGATTTTAAACGCTATTTTTCAGACAATATGAAAATGGCGATCAAAATTGACATGCTTCGTTGTTTTCTGACCGTGGCCGACCGCGGCAACCTGAGTGATGCGGCCAAGGAGCTTGGACGCACGCCCTCTGCGGTGTCGATGATGTTGCAACAACTGGAGGATCACATCGGTGCACCGCTGTTCAAACCGGGGCGCAAGTCGCACCTGACCCGGCTGGGCGAGTTGGTGCGCATTGAAGCCAAACGAGAGCTCAATCATTTCGACCGCACTGTGGCTGCGATTGAGGGGCTGTCGCGCGCCGAAGCGGGTCATGTGCGGTTGGCTGTGACGCCCTCAGTGGCCAAGGTTCTGATGCCGCATGTCCTGCGCAGCTTTGCCAATCACCATCCGGATGTGCGCATCGGCATGCGCGACATTGACAGCGCCAGCATCGGCCACGAGCTTCAGGCAGGGCGCGTCGATATTGCACTGGCCAGCCTGCGTCCGATGCCACGGTTCGAACGACACTTGCTGTTCTCTGACCGGTTTGGTGTCATCTGTCCCGCAGATCATCCTTTGACAAAAAACTGGGACGATCTGGGTTGGTCCGACCTTCAGGACACGCCTTTCATTGCCAATGATCTGGGGCAATTGATCCCTGATCCAGAATTTCGCCGCATTCAGGATAGCGCCACGCTACATGTCCGAAACACAGCTTCGATCCTGAGCCTTGTGCGCGCAGGTATGGGCGTGACCGTCTTGCCGGAATTGGCCGCGTTTGATGCTGGTGATGACCTGACATTCTTACCGCTGTCGGACAAAACGCTCCGGCGTGAGATTTGGATGCTGACACCGCCGGATCAGGACATGTCCCCTGCCGCGGTGGCTTTGGCAGAGGTCATTCGCAATCAGAACATTCGCCTTGCGCATGTCTGAATACAGATAATCTGAAATTTCCTAAACAATTTCTCGTTTGCCTTAATTCACAGGATCAGAAAAAAGTGAAACTCCACCACTCACGGGATGACATCACATGGCTGAGCTGAAACAGAACTATATCGCAGGGAACTGGGTCAGCGGCCCATCAGAGGTCGAGAACCGCAATCCTTCTGATCTGAGCGACGTGATCGGCCACTTTACGCAGGCCAGCCGCGCGCAGTTGAATGATGCCATTGCCGCCGCCAAGGAGGCGCAAATCACCTGGGCCGCCTATGGGCTGGAGCGCAAACAGGCGGTGCTGCACGCCATCGGCACCGAGATGATGGCGCGGGCCGAGGAACTGGGCACGCTTCTGAGCCGCGAAGAGGGCAAGCCTTTTGCAGAGGGCAAAGGCGAGGTCTATCGCGCGGGGCAGTTTTTCACCTATTACGCGCATGAAGTGCTGCGCCAGTTGGGCGAGAATGCCGACTCCGTGCGTCCCGACATCGAAATCGATGTACGCCGCGAGCCGGTGGGCACCGTGGCGATCATCAGCCCCTGGAATTTCCCAACGGCAACAGCAAGCTGGAAGATTGCCCCGGCTCTGGCCTATGGCAATGCGGTGATCTGGAAACCGGCCAATATCACGCCAGCCTCGGCGGTGGCCTTGACGGAGATTATTGCCAAACAGGACATTCCGCCGGGGCTCTTTCAGCTTGTGATGGGGGCCGGTGGTGAGATTGGTCAGGCTCTGATTGAAAGTCCTGAAATCAATGCGATTTCTTTTACCGGCTCCGTGCCGGTGGGGCGTCAGATCGCCTCAACAGCGGCGGCAAATTTCACCCGGCTGCAGCTTGAGATGGGGTCCAAGAACGCGCTGGCCGTGATGGAGGACGCCGATCTTGATCTTGCGGTCACTCTGGCCTTGGGCGGCGCATTTGGCGGCACGGGGCAGAAATGCACCGCATCCTCACGTCTTGTGGTGCATGAGGGCATCCACGATGCCTTTGTCGAGAAACTGGTCGCCGGAGCCAAGGCGATGAAAGTCGGCCATGCGCTGGAAGACGGCACGCAGATGGGGCCGGTGGTTTCCGAGCAGCAGCTGAACGAAAACCTGGCCTATGTTGATCTGGGCAAATCCGAGGGGGCAGAGCTCGCTTGTGGTGGTGCACGGCTGGAGATGCTGCATGACGGCTTCTACATGTCCCCAGGCGTTTTTCTGAATAGCACCAATGACATGCGCATCAACCGCGAAGAAATGTTCGCGCCGCTCACAGCGGTGATCAAGGTCGCGGGCTATGACGAGGCGTTAAGCGTTGTGAATGACACGAATTTTGGCCTGACCTCAGGCATTGTCACCACATCCCTCGCCCGTGCCAACCACTTCCGTCGGAATGCGCAAACCGGTGTGGTCACAGTGAACCTACCCACCGCAGGCACCGATTATCACGTGCAGTTCGGCGGGCGCGGCGATAGCTCTTATGGCCCGCGTGAACAGGGCATTCATGCGCGCGAATTCTATACAGTGGTCAAGACGGCCTATATCTCATCAGGGGTGCCAAAATGACCTATCGCATCGACTGCCTTCAATATTGCAACTGGTCGGAAGACATCTTTCGCCAGATGCGAGAGGGCGGGCTTGATGCGGTGCACGTCACCATTTCCTACCACGAAAATTTCCGCGAAACGGTTCTGAATGTGGAACAGTGGAACCGGTGGTTCGAACAACATCCTGATCTGATCATGAAGGGTCGCTGGGCCAGTGATGTGAAACTGGCCCATGACACCGGACGCACGGCGATTTTCTTTGGCTTTCAGAACCCCTCGCCGATTGAGGACGACATCGGCCTCGTTGAAGTCTGGCACGACCTAGGCGCGCGGTTTATGCAACTGACTTATAACAACCAGTCGCTTCTCGCGACGGGATGTTACGAGGACGAGGACCCCGGCCTCACGCGCATGGGCAAGCAGGTGATCCGAGAGATGAACCGCGTGGGGCTTGTTGTTGACATGTCGCATTCCGCCGACCGGTCGACCATTGAGGCGGCGGACCATTCCGAGCGGCCTATCGCGATCACCCATGCCAACCCGTTTGACTGGCATGCCGCGCGCCGCAACAAACCCGATGACGTGATCCGCGCCGTGGTGCAAAATGGCGGGATGATGGGCTTTTCGATCTATCCGCATCACCTGGCCGGGGGCAGCGACTGCACGCTCAAAGGGTTCTGTCAGATGATTGCCGACACTGCGGAACGCTATGGCGTTCAGCATTTCGGCATCGGGTCTGACCTGTGTCAGAACCAGCCTGACAGCGTGGTGGAATGGATGCGCGTGGGACGCTGGACCAAGGAAATCGACTATGGCGAAGGCTCTGCCGCCAATCCGGGCTTTCCCAAGCAACCTTACTGGTTCCACACCAATGCCGATTTTCCGCGACTGGAAGAGGGGCTGAAAGAGGTGGGCTTTAACGCGCGGGAAATTGCGGACATTATGGGGGACAACTGGTTCCGGTTCTTTGAGAAAAACTTTGTGCCGTCAGATGGTTGAAGTGATCCCACCTCGCGACCCCAATGAGGTCATGACGCTGGCGCGGCTTGGCTCGGCGCATCAGTGTCGGCTGAGCTTTATGCGGCAATTGTTGCGGCGGCTGAGCCGTGAGGCGTGGAAATTTGACGTCCCTGTCTTCGACATTGACGCAAATGGGGAGGGCCACGCGGTCTACACGGCCAAGGGGCCGGACCGCACCTATTCCTTGTTGGCCTTTGCCCATGATCTGCCCCCCGAGCAGCGCTCTGACCGGGTGATTGCGACTGCTTGGGATGCCACGTTCACCCTGTTTGACGGCGTGCCAACGCAAGATGATATCACGCGGCTGTCGCAAAACGTGCCCTTGCAAGAGGCCGGACGCGTCAGCGACCGCGAGTTGAGCCTGTCGCGCGCCAACCGGTCTGTGCGGCTATGGGATCACGTGGTTGAGGCGCTGGCCTCGGGGCAACAGCCGGATGAGACCAAAGTGGGCGATGTCGGATATCTGATGCGCACCACCGCCGTCTATGGTTCGGGCAAGTTCGGCGCGGCGGACCGCGAGCAAACACGCCACCGTCCGGAATGTGCTGGCCCCTTTCAGATCGAGATGCTGTCGGTGTTTCTGACCCGCGCTTTCGTGATGGATCTCGTCGAGCATATGGCCCGTATGAGAGCACCCGAAAGGGCTGTGCCGCTCGACCCGAACCTGCGGCGACGGTTTGGCATTGGCAATTCCACTGGCCTCGGCATGGCGCCGTTTCTGGTCACCCATCCTGCCTTGCTCAACGCCTGGATTGCCGCGCGCGAAGAGGCGCTGTCCCGGGTGCGGTCCCTGCCTGAGGCCACAGTGACAGACGTGCAGGCCCTTCGTCGCTTTGTTGCGCGCGCCAAAATTCATGCGAATGCATGGAGGTCAGAACATCCCCTTCAAATCAAGAAGTTAAACGCATTACGCTCGGATATGGCGGCGCTGCAGGCGCATGTGGAAACGGTTGATCTGACCTCTGATCAACCCTGGAACCGGCTTTGGGTCTGGGCGCAGGCTGAATTGTCCTTGGAAGGGCAGGAACAGCTGGCCGCACTGCTGCTAGAGCCGTATGGTGACCTTGTTGACGGGTTGACCGATTGCATGGCCACTGACGAGCATATGACCTTTCCGATTGACGGCACAATGTCCGTGGCCACGTTGCAAACCATCCTTGAGGATGTCTATGGCTGGGCGCTGGATATTGATTGGGACACGCCGGAGAGCCACGCGCGCGTTTGGTATGTGTCAGAGGCCAAGCTGGAGCCGCGCCTTGGCGAGCGGTTTGAAGAGCCGATTGAGCCTTATGAGCAACCTCTTGGTCCGGGACGAGATGCGACACGTCTTTACACGGCGCTGAAACAGACCGACGAGACCACCGTGGCAGCCTTCCTTCTGGCCCATCCCGAGCATCGCCATGTGACCCGCCGCGCGCAAATCGCAGCACGCCTGCCTTACGCCGAAATCCGCGACAATACCCTGAGCGCCGAGATGTTGCCCATCGACATGCTGCGCCTGAAACTCAGTTTCTTTGGCGCTTGCCATTTCGATCCCCGCTCAGACCGCTGGCTCAGGATCAACATGTACCAGCACGCGCCCTTCCCCCACGAGTTGGCGCAGGCGAGCGACGACTGGACCTTGCCGCCTCTGCCCATTGCGGCGCAATGAGCTGGTCCCTGAACGAGGTGGAAGGTCTCGCGCGTAAGGCCGCGCGAGGCGCGGGCTATAGCTGGGGGCTGGCAGAAGAAGCAGGCAAGGCCACACGCTGGACCTCTGCCGCAGGATGGCCGGGCGCTGCAGCGTTGGCCCAGCTTTTGACGCAGACCGATGGCGTTGCCACATCTGAGTTGGGACCTGCTTCGCTTTCAAAGACCTGGACGGCCAAAAGTGGCGCGCTCTGCCCGATTACGACCGGTGCCGTGTTGTGTGATCTGGCCTCTGACTGGGCCAATGGTGCGTCTTTGTCGCTTGGCCCTGTGCTGCAGCCTATGCTTTTGATCCCTTACGCGGTTTGGGCTGCTGATCGCACCGGTGCGGCGCTGTCCCTCAGCTGGGAAGGCCTGACACTCACCCGCGCGGATGGTGAGACCTATCTTGATGACCCAAAGAATGCGCGGCAAACGTCAAGGGCAGAGTGGGTGCGCCTGTCGCCTGCGACCATCCCAGAGGTCAAACCCACGCTAGGCGCGCGGCTGACCCGCTGTTACCGCGCGGACATGTCAGCAGAAACGACCGCCACTCTGACGGCCTTCGCCCAGCGCACCTATGCGCCTGAAACCGAGGAAAGCCGTCTCAGCGGCGCTGGCGCGGGTCTGACGGACAATGACTGAGCCGGGGGACATATGCGTACATCCCGAGTGATCACCGCTGTTGAGGCTCATGCCGAGGGCGAACCGGGGCGTGTCATCACCGCCGGTGCGCCAGTTTTGCAAGGCGAGACGGTGTTTGCGCAGATGCAGTACATGCAAACGCATGTAGATGATCTTCGCAAGCTCATGCTGCGCGAGCCGCGTGGGCAACCTGCACTCTGCGCCAACCTCATCGTGCCGCCCTGTCACCCCGATGCCGATGCCGGGTTCATCATCATGGAGCAGACGGAATATCCGCCCATGTCGGGATCGAACACAATCTGCGTGGTCACGGTCCTTTTGGAGACCGGCATGCTTTCGATGGTCGAGCCTGTGACTGAGCTGACCCTCGAAGCGCCGGCAGGGCTGATCCGCGTCAGAGCGGACTGCGCAGATGGCAAAGTCACGCGTGTCACGTTCAAGAATGTCCCGGCCTTTGCGATGCATCTGGACGCGTCGCTGGAGGTCGAGGGGCTGGGGCGCGTCGCCGTTGATATCGGATGGGGCGGGATGTTTTACGTGATGTCCGATGCCGATGCGCTCGGAGTATCCCTAGAGGCAGAGAACGGCGCGCAGATTGTGCAGACATCCGAACGTATTCTCGCCGCTGCGAGAGAGCAACTGGGGGTGACGCATCCTGAAAACCCCGACATCACCGGCCCCACGATCAGCCAGCTTTTTGGTGCGCCCACGAATCCCGACACGCATGGAAAGAACGCTGTCACCGTGTCCACCGGTGGGTTTGATCCGAAGCGGCCTCATGCCCTGCCCGGTACGCTGGATCGCTCGCCTTGCGGTACCGGCACTTGCGCGCGCATGGCGGTTCTGCACAAACGCGGCCTGCTTAAGGCGGGACAGGACTATGTGCATGCCGGGCCGCTGGGCACGACCTTTACAGGGCGGATTGAGGAGGTGACAGACGTGGCCGGATATGAGGCCATCGTGCCCACACTCTCCGGTCAGGGTTGGATCTATGGCACGTCGAACTATACGCTTGATCCAACCGATCCGTTTCAGGAAGGCTATACGATCGGAGATATCTGGGCCTAAACCCTTGTATTCAGGATATTTCGGCGAGGCGCGCCACATAGCGTGCCAGCGTGTCGATCTCCAGATTGACCTGATCCCCCACGGCCACACGACCCCAGGTCGTGACCTCTTTGGTGTGCGGAATAAAGTTGATCCCGAACACCAGACCCTCAACCTCATTCACAGTCAGAGACGTTCCGTTCAACGCCACCGACCCTTTGGGGGCGATGAACCGCGCGAGGCTATCGGGCGCGCGTAGGCTGACGCGGGTGCTGTCGCCTTCATCGCGGACCTCCACCACTTCGGCCAAGCCATCCACATGCCCTGACACAATATGCCCGCCAAGCTCATCGCCGACGCGCAGAGCACGTTCAAGATTGACCGTACGCCCCGCCGCCCATGTGCCGAGATTGGTCTTCGACACGGTCTCAGCCGAGACATCCACGTCAAACCAATCCGCGCCCTTGGCCACCACGGTCAGGCACACTCCATCACAGGCGATCGACGCGCCGATATCGACGCCACTCATGTTATAGCGTGTGGCGATGCGGGCCCGCAGATCACCGCGTTGCTCAACCTGCCGGATTTCTCCCATATCGGTCACAATGCCTGTAAACATCGCATGTCTCCCAACTTGCCCCTTTGCACCTAAAGCGCGGGAACTGGCATGACAAGACATGTTGACAGGTAAACACCCATGGATTCAGCCTTAATTTTGCCTTAATCCTGCTGTAATAATGACAAAAATGAGCAGCGCGTGAAACGTGACAAGAGGCGAGTGTTTATGAGTGTGCCGTCTGTAGGCCAACGAACCTTCCTGTTTTTGCAGGGTCCGCACGGGCCCTTTTTCGCGCGTTTGGGCAATATGCTCAAACGAACCGGCGCGTCGGTTTGGCGCGTGGGGTTCAATGCCGGTGACGCGCTCTTCTGGCGCGACAAGGACAGCTACATCCCTTTCAATGGCACGCAGACCGACTGGCGCCCCACGTTCCGAAACCTGGTGGCAGAAAAAGGCGTGACCGACATTGTCATTTACGGCGACACGCGCCCCATCCACGCCCATGCCGTGCAGGAGGCCAAGGCGCTTGGTCTGGCTGTGCATGTCTTTGAAGAAGGGTATATGCGCCCCTATTGGGTGACTTATGAGCGTGGCGGCTCGAACGGGCATTCACGGCTGATGCATATGAGCGTGGACGATATGCGCACCGCCCTGAAGAATTCCGATATGGACAGCGCCCTGCCCCCGGCCTCCTGGGGCGATATGCGTCAGCACGTATTTTATGGCGCTGTATATCACGGCGCCGTTCTGCTTTTAAACGGAAACTACCGCAATTTCCGCCCGCATCGCGCGTTGAGCGTGGGACAGGAATTCAAGCTCTATCTCAAACGTCTGTTGCTGATGCCAGCCCAGGCGGTTGAACGCCGGATTGCGACCTCGCGCATTCGACACGGTGGGTTCCCCTACCACCTGGCCCTTTTACAGCTTGAGCATGACGCGTCGTTCCAGATGCATTCGCCCTTTTCGACGATGACCGATTTTCTGGAAACGGTAACCGAAAGCTTTGCCAAGGGTGCGCCACAACATCACCATCTCGTGGTCAAAGCGCATCCTCTGGAAGACGGGCGCGCACCGATCCGGCCAGAGCTTAAGAGGTTGGCAAAAAAGCATAATATCGAAGATCGCGTGCACTATGTGCGTGGCGGTAAGCTGGCGCAGCTGCTGGATGAGGCGCGCAGCGCCGTGACGGTCAATTCCACAGCTGCGCAACAGGTTCTGTGGCGCGGCATTCCGCTTAAAACCTTTGGTCAGGCGGTCTATGCCAAGCCGGAATTCACCTCAACCAAGCCCTTGCGCGATTTCTTTGCCGGAGCAGAGCGGCCGGATCGCAAAGCCTATGCCGACTACCGGCGCTATTTGCTGGAGACCAGTCAGGTGGCAGGCGGGTTTTATTCCGCACGCGGACGCCGGCAGCTTTTACGCCAGACGGTGGATATGATGCTGAGCGCCGATGATCCCTACGATGCGCTGGTCTCGGGCACCGCGGCACCCCGGCAACAGTTATATGTCGTAAAATAGCCGACGCAGCGGCACAGGCTGGATTTTTTCAAAAGACCCCATTACCTTAGGCGAAAATACTGAGGCAGTAAAAAAACAGGTCGAGGAGACCGGGCAGTGAAAATCCAATCCAAACGATGGGCGAAGTCCGTCGCTATTGTGCTTGTGGCGAGCACCGTGGCGTCCTGTGGCGTCTTGCCCCGCTCTGGCCCGAACAAGAGCGAAATCTTTGCAGGCTCGGTGCAGCAATCCGGCGACGCCTTTGTTGTCAGCGTAAATGACCGGGTGACACGGGCCACCGCTGTGCAGCCAACACTGGGCTTTTCGGATGAGTTCAAAAATGCAGGTCTTGTCGGCTCTGACACAATTCGCCCCGGCGATACGCTGGGCCTGACCATCTGGGAAAACGTCGATGACGGTCTTTTGGCTGGAGAAGGTGTGAACCAGACTGTCCTGCAAGAGGTGCAGGTGGATGGTGCGGGCTTTATCTTTGTGCCCTACGCAGGGCGCATTCGCGCGGCAGGCAACACGCCCGAGGCCATTCGCCGTGTGATCACATCAAAGCTGGATGAGCAGACACCCGATCCGCAGGTCGAGGTGCGCCGCCTTGCGGGTGATGGGGCATCCGTGTCTCTGATTGGTTCTGTGGGCGGTCAGGGAGTCTATCCCATCGAGCGCCCGACGCGGACCTTGTCGACCATGCTGGCCAATGCCGGTGGCGTGACAATCCAGCCTGAGATTGCGCAAGTCACTGTTATTCGGGGCAATATGCGCTCTAAAGTGTGGTTCCAGGATCTGTTCAATCACCCCAATTTCGACATCGCCCTGCGCGATGGCGACCGCATTCTTGTCGAAGAAGACACCCGCGCCTTTACCGCTTTGGGGGCCACAGGAGGTCAGGCCCGCCTGCCCTTCCCGTCTCCTACCATATCCGCCGTGGAAGCACTGGCACAGGTGGGTGGTCTGAACACCAACACGGCTGATCCCACCGGTGTCTTCGTGATGCGCAACGAGCCTGCCGAGATTGCCAATCAGGTGCTGGGCCGGACCGATCTGATCGGGGCGCAGCGTGTGGTCTATGTGCTTGACCTGACACAACCGAACGGGCTTTTCATGGCGCGTGACTTTGCCATTCGCGACGAGGACACGCTTTACGTGACAGAGGCGCCATTCACCCAATGGAGCAAGGTGATCAGCGCATTGACAGGTACGTTGGGCGCTGTGGGATCTGTCTCGACCGCAGGCGATACGCTTAGCGGCAACTAATGCCACAACCAGACATCCAAGACCCCGCCCAAGACGCAAGACCTGGGCGGGTTGTCTATTTTAACGCAGGTTTTCTGCGCCAAAAGCAAATCCGCCGGATCATGGAACTCGCCGGGTTGCCCTTGCAGCTTGGCAAACCGGGGCCCGAGGACCAGATCGCCGTTTGGGGCCGTTCTCCCTATGCCCGGCGCGGCGAGGCTGTGGCCGAAGCCACCGGCGCTGCGCTGATCAGGGTGGAAGACGCGTTTTTGCGATCCTTGCACCCCGGCCGCGACGGCGAGCCGCCACTGGGCCTAAACATCGACCATACCGGCGTGCATTTTGACTGTTCGGGGCCTTCTGATCTGGAAACCTTGCTAGCCACGCATCCACTGGATGACACCGCGCTGATGAACCGCGCACGCGCCGCCATTACCCGGCTGCAAGAGGGTCATCTGACAAAATACAGCGGCTTTGCGCTGGATACCCCTGCACCTGAGCCGGGTTATGTGCTTGTGATCGATCAGACCCATGGTGATGCCTCGGTTGCGCATGGCAGGGCCGATGCAAATTCGTTCCGCGAAATGCTGTTTTGCGCACAAGAAGATCATCCGGGCGCGCGCATCCTGATCAAGACCCATCCCGAAACGCTGGCAGGTCATCGTCCAGGTTACTTCAGTGCAGAGGACGAAACGGACCGGATTTCGCTTTTCACGGACCCGATCAGCCCCTGGACGCTCTTTGAAGGAGCGATAGGTGTTTATACCGTGTCTTCGCAACTGGGTTTTGAGGCAATTTATGCCGACCACAAACCGCGTGTCTTTGGACAGCCGTTTTATGCAGGCTGGGGGCTAACGGAGGATCGTCACCCTCTGGAACTGGCCCGGCGCGGTCGAAACCTGAGCAAGGCACAACTCTTTGCTGCGGCGATGATCCTTTATCCGGTTTGGTACGATCCTTACCGGGATTGCCTGTGCGAGTTGGAAGATGTGATCGCAACGCTGGAAGCGCGAACCTGTGCCTGGCGTGAAGACCAAATCGGATGGGTCGCCACGGGTATGCGGCTATGGAAACGAAAGCCGCTGCAAAGGGTATTCGGATCACAAAAGAGCATTATTTTTCAGAATGATGCAGAGCGCGCCTCACGCAAAGCTTCTACCACAGGTCGCTCCCATATGGTCTGGGCCAGCCAAGCGGAAGCGGCCCCAGAGGCCACCCGCGTAGAAGACGGATTTCTGCGCTCACGCGGGTTAGGCGCGGAACTTGTCCCCGCCTTATCGTTGGTCTGCGATGATCTTGGGATTTACTACGATCCTTCCAGCGAAAGCCGCCTGGAACACTGGATTGCCAAGCGCGCAGAGCTGCGCCCGGATCAGGAGCGCCGCGCAGAACGTCTGATCGCGCGTATCTGCGAAGGGGGGCTGAGCAAATACAATCTCTCTGGCGGTGCGCCGGACCTGCCTGAAGGACACCGTATTCTGGTGCCCGGGCAGGTCGAAGATGATGCGTCGATCCTCAAGGGGGCCGGTGACATCAACACCAATCTTGCTCTGCTGCAAAGGGTACGTGCTGACAATCCCGATGCCGTCGTGCTCTACAAACCTCACCCAGATGTCGAGGCAGGGCTGCGGGATGGGCAGGTGCCACAAGCCTCACTTGATGAACTTGGAGCCGTTGTTTTAGCCAAGACCGACCCGGATGCGGTTCTGAAAGAGGTTCAGGAGGTCTGGACCATGACGTCGCTTATGGGATTTGAGGCGTTGCTCAGGGGGGTCCCGGTCACAACCACGGGCGCACCCTTCTATGCCGGTTGGGGGCTGACGAATGATCTAGGTGATGTCCCTGTCCGCCGAAGCGCGCGTCCCAATCTGCATGGGCTCGTGCATGCGGCCCTCATCGACTATCCGCGATACTTTGACCCGGTCACAGGTCAGGCCTGCCCGGTTGAGGTCGCCCTGGACCGGCTCGCCAAAGGCGACATCCCTCACCCCGGCGCCGCCAATCGGCTCTTGTCAAAGCTGCAAGGTGTGTTTGCGACCTATGCGGGGCTGTGGCGCTGATCTTGGGCGTCACTTGTAAAGCGCACGTTCCGCCGCCACCAAATCCGCCGCGCAGGATGAGATTTCCGCAATCTGTTCGGTTGTCGCCAACTCGCGTGTGTTGGCCTCCACCCGCGCCAAAGCCGCGCGGCGCAAGGTCATGATACGCGCCCTCGGGCTGTCCAAGAACTGCTGCTGCGAGATCAGGGACTGATAGGGAGTATCCACGCGGATGACCTCAAAATACCCGCCAGACAGAGCAAAAAACGCGAAGGCACAGGCACCCTTCTCTTGGGCACATGCCTCATTGCACAGATTTGCAATTGGCCTCGTCGACAAAGATTCAAGCACCCAATTTTCAACGTCAGAGCGGTATGCGTTGTCTAGAGATGCATTGCCAAAGCCGAACCCCAAGGCCAGAAAGCCCGCCATTGCAAAGGCATCTTGGTTGTCCGGGTTGATATCACTCTGATCCTTACCCGTGATCAGCCTAAGTGCCGCCAAACCATCACCCCGCGGTTCTGGGTCTCCGGAAAGATACCCCAAAAACGGGGCCAGTTCCTCTAGGATACGCCCGCTTTCAAGAAGCGCACGCTTTTGCTGAGGACTGCCGTAAAGCGCGACGACGCGCGTCGGATAGTCCGTCGCCTGACCTTCTCCGGCGTCCCAAAGGTCCTGAATGAGTTCCAAATCCGGTGTCGGGTGACGTGACTGCAGAAACCGCGCTGCCAGCTTATTACCACGCTCTGCTTCGACCTTGAGCCAGCTTTTGCCAAAAATTTCGTTCTGCGGCACCTGCCGGAAAAGCGCACGCCGCTCTGCCCCACTGAGCGAAAAGCGAAACGGGGATGGGCCCCGATCGAATGTTTCGATTCGGGCCAGCAAAATGCGTGCGTTTCTGTCTCCGGCCTGGGCCAAAACTGCGAGTGCCGGCAGGCTGTCACGGTCATTGCCTTGCAACCAAATTTCAACCGCCTCGTTGAAGCTGGTCTGCGCGGTTGCCGGTGCCGAGAGACTCAACAGGACCGGTCCTGCCAGTAAGCCAGCAAGGAGCAATGCGCGCAAAACCCTCATTTTTCCGTTCCCTATTCGCTCTCGTTTTGGGCGACCCAGCGATGCATGATATCACCACCAACAGCACGGCTTTCCACCAATCGAAAGCGCCGTGCTTTGTCCAGCCGATCCAGTCCCAGCGCCCCCACGCCAGGCCGTCCTTCAGCCCCGATGGCAAGACCTGCAGTGAAGCCCACCAATTCGTCCACCAGCCCCTCGGCCAGAAGTGAGGCGGCCAATGCGCCGCCCCCTCGCAGAACACGCGCGTCAGCCCTTTTTGGCCAAGCGCCATCAAAACTGATGTCAGATTGAGCTGTCTGCCGGTCAATTGACAAGTCAAAAGTTCGGCCCCGACGCCATTCCATGCCTCGACCAAAGATGCATCAGCATCCGGTCCGTGACATAGCCAGACAGGCACCTCACGAGCGGTCCGTGCCAGATTGCTCATGAGCGGCAGATCGAGGCGACGAGAGACGGCGACGCGCACAGGTTGATGTGCCATGCCGAGATCTCTTGCGGTTAAAGACGGGTCATCGGCTCGCACCGTGCCCGCACCCACCATCACCGCATCGTGGCGCGCGCGCATGGCATGCACCCACCGCCGGGCTTGAGGGCCCGTGATCCACTGGCTATGTCCGCTTGCAGTGGCAATCCGACCATCAAACGATGTGGCCAGTTTCAGTGTCACCCAAGGCCGCCCCAAACGCACCCGCGTCAGGAATCCGGACAGCGCGTCCTCTGCCTCGGCTGCCAAAAGTCCGGGTTCAACGACCACTCCCGCGGCGCGCAATGCGTTAAACCCGCCGCCAGACACATTTGGATGGGGATCCTCAATGGGCGAAACGACGCGCGCGATACCCGCCTCAATCAGCGCATCTGCGCAAGGCGGTGTTTGACCATGGTGGCAACAGGGTTCAAGGCTGACATAGGCCGTGGCACCGCGCGTCGCAGTGCCAGCCTGATCTAGCGCTGCTCGCTCAGCATGAGGTCGTCCTCCGGGCGCAGTGCGCCCACGGCCTACGATGCGCCCGTCTTTGACGATCACACAGCCGACACTTGGATTGGGCCAACATGTGCCGGTACCCTGACGCGCGAGCGCCAGAGCCAGCTTTAGAAACCGGATGTCGGCCTCGTGCACGTGACCTAAGTTTCCTCTGGAGCGGTGTTCGGACGCAGTTCGCTAACGAACTTGTCGAAATCATCTGCGGCCTGGAAGTTCTTGTAAACACTGGCAAATCTCACATAAGCCACTGTATCGATCCGCGCCAGGCTTTCCATGACGATCTCGCCCACGGTCTTTGACGGGATGTCCGTCTCACCCAGCGACTCCAATCGCCGGACGATGCCCGAGATCATTTGCTCGACACGTTCAGGTTCCACCGGGCGCTTCTGCAGCGCGATGCGGATCGAGCGTTCCAGCTTGTCGCGGTCAAAATCCTCACGGCGTCCATTGGATTTAACCACCACCAGGTCACGCAGCTGTACGCGCTCATAGGTGGTGAACCGTCCCCCGCAGGCCGGACAAAACCGCCGCCGCCGGATCGAAACGTGATCCTCCGCAGGCCGCGAATCCTTTACCTGAGTGTCAATATTTCCGCAAAACGGGCAGCGCATCGGCCGTTCCCCTTTTCTTCTCTGCCTCTGTCGATCATGGGTCTGCTGCCCAAGTATCTACCGTGACTATAGGGCGTCCGCAAAGTTTTGGGTAGAGGGGAAATGAAACCGCTGCATGTTGCGGTTTTTTGGTCATGTCAGGGGCATAAATGCGCGGCAATCTCACGTGAATGCGGCCTGTCGCGGTGCTCAAAAAGGTAAACCCCCTGCCATGTACCCAAGGTCAGACGCCCGTCTACCACCGGAATACTAAGGCTCACCGGCATCATCGCCGCCTTGATATGCGCAGGCATATCATCGGGGCCTTCATAGGTGTGGGTGAGGTAAGACATGCTAGGATCTGTGGTGGGCGGTACCAGTCGGGAAAAGTAATTCCGCAGATCGGTCTGCACCTCAGGATCGGCGTTTTCCTGAATAAGCAGGCTCGCCGAGGTGTGACGGATGAAGAGGGTGAGCAGGCCGGTGGAAATCCCCTGCTCCGCCACCCAGCCTGTCACCTCGCGGGTGAATTCATAAAGACCCTGGCCGTGGGTTGAGATCGTGAAGGTGGTTTGGGGCATGGGGCACTTTCTCATTTTACCCGAACGCAGAATTCCAACTCATCCAAGCGTACGTTTACAACAGTAAGTTGCCCAGAACGAACAAGGCTCGTTCTCTCAAAGGCGGAACAATAGCGACCAGATACAAAATAGTGTTCCAGCACACCAAAGCATTCAGAGAAGACCGAAATGGCTCTTTGGACGTTTTGTGCCTGCATACCCATTGAGCATACTTGCCGCCCAACGCACCACCAAGAAAAGCCCAAGTCAACAATGTATTCTCCGACACGCGCCAGCTATGCCTTTGTGCGCAGCGTTTGTCCCAAGCCATTAAAAGCGCGCACACGCTGCATGTTATCTGGAACCAGATAACGACTACAACAAATGGAGTAATCACACCGAAGTCCGAACCAACAACAGCGCCTTACTGGTCCAAGAAGCTCCTCAACTTCCGCGACCGGCTCGGATGTTTCAGCTTGCGCAGCGCCTTGGCCTCAATCTGGCGGATGCGTTCGCGGGTCACGCTGAACTGTTGGCCCACTTCTTCCAATGTGTGGTCGGTGTTCATGCCGATGCCAAAGCGCATGCGCAGCACGCGTTCTTCGCGGGGCGTGAGGGATGACAGCACCCGGGTTGTGGTTTCCTTCAGGTTGTCCTGAATTGCCGAATCCAAAGGCAGGATCACATTCTTGTCCTCGATGAAATCCCCAAGCTGGCTGTCTTCCTCGTCGCCAATGGGCGTTTCCAGAGAAATCGGCTCTTTGGCGATTTTCATCACCTTGCGGACCTTCTCAAGCGGCATCTGCAGCTTTTCGGCCAGCTCTTCCGGCGTCGGCTCGCGGCCTATTTCGTGCAGCATCTGGCGCCCTGTCCGCACCAGCTTGTTGATCGTCTCGATCATATGCACCGGAATACGGATCGTGCGGGCCTGGTCGGCAATCGACCGGGTGATCGCCTGACGGATCCACCATGTGGCGTAAGTCGAGAATTTGTAGCCCCGGCGATACTCGAACTTGTCCACCGCCTTCATCAGGCCAATGTTGCCTTCCTGAATAAGATCAAGGAATTGCAGGCCACGGTTCGTGTACTTTTTGGCGATGGAAATCACCAGGCGCAGGTTCGCCTCGACCATTTCCTTCTTGGCCTGACGCGCCTCCTTCTCGCCCTTTTGCACCTGGTTCACGATGCGGCGGAATTCAGGAATGTCGAGGCCCACATACTGCCCAACCTGGGCCATGTCGGCGCGCAGTTCCTCGACCTTGTCGGGGCTGCGCTCCATGAACATTTTCCAGCCGCGGCCGTCCTTCTTGGCCATGTCGTCAAGCCAGTTGGGATCAAGCTCTCGCCCGCGGTATTCCTCGATGAATTCCTTTCGGTTGATGCGCGCCTGATCGGCGAGTTTCACCATGGCGCTGTCGATCGCCATGATCCGGCGGTTGATGCCGTAAAGCTGGTCAATCAGCGCTTCAATCCGGTTGTTGTGCAGGTGAAGCTCATTCACCAGCTCAACAATCTCGGCGCGCAGCTTTTGATAGGTCTTTTCCTGTTTGTCCGAGAAAGATCCATCTTCATTCAGAGTGGCCGAAATTCGGCTGTCCTGCATTTCGGAGAGTTTCTCGTAATCGGCGGCGATGCGATCCAGCGTTTCAAGCACACGCGGCTTGAGCGCGGCCTCCATCGCAGCAAGGCTCATATTGGCTTGTTCATCGTCATCGTCGTCATCATCGGCAACAATCGGATTGCCATCAGCGTCCAGTTCCGGCTCGGAGCTGGCTTCGGGCTTGGCCGCGGGCGCGCTTGTCATATTGGCGGCTTCCACCACCGGTTCGCCCTCTTCGTCACCCATCTGGTTGCCGAATGTGGTCTCAAGATCGATCACATCGCGCAGCAGGATGTCTTCGCCCAAAAGTTCGTCACGCCAGATTGTAATTGCCTGGAATGTCAGGGGGCTTTCGCAGAGGCCCGCAATCATCGTGTTGCGGCCGGCCTCGATGCGTTTGGCAATGGCAATCTCGCCTTCGCGGCTGAGCAATTCGACCGAGCCCATCTCGCGCAGGTACATGCGCACCGGATCGTCCGTGCGATCGAGCTTTTCTTCCTTACCCGAGCCAAGCGTGATCTCGCCCTTGCGGCCAATCTCGGCCACGGCGGTGGATTTGGCCTCTTCTTCTTCGGCCTCTTCTTCTTCGATGATGTTGATACCCATCTCGCTGAGCATCGACATGACGTCTTCGATTTGCTCAGAAGACACCTGATCCGGCGGCAAAACCTTGTTCAGTTGATCATAGGTAATAAAGCCGCGCTCACGCGCCTCGGCGATCATTTTCTTGACCGCAGCCTGGCTCATATCGAGCGAGATTTCCGAGTCCTGGTCTTCCGGCTTGGCGTCGTCAGTGTCTTTGGCGGCCATTCAGCTCTCCTGCATCCCGTTGCACAAGGGTGATTCGCGTATTCCGAATCAACAGTGCGAATGAGTGATTCGCAAACAGATATCCCTTATTTTTCGAATAATCCTAGCGAATCGTTACCGATCAGACGCTTTTCCAAACCCAATTTGCTCCAGCAGCGCATCAAATCGTTCCTTTTCCGACCGGCTGACCTGGGCGCCGTTGTCGCCCTTGTCATACTCGGTGCGGTCCTCATTCTGGCTTTTCCAAGCCTTGTTGCGCGCTTCCGCAGCTTCACTCAGACGCCAGGTGACCGCCTCATCCGCCACGCCAGCCAGATCCTGTTCCGCCTCGGAAATCTCGGCCGCAAGCCCTTGCTCTGTCACGAGTTTGGCCAGGGTTTCGGTTACTGTCATACGCGCAATATCAATGTCCCCCGGGCGACGCACGGGGGGCACCAAGGCGACATGGGGAAGCGTGAGAAGCTTTTCAACCGCCTCTTCGCCTAAATCAGCAGTCAGATGGTCAAAAAGTTCCTTTGGCCCATGCGGATCGTAACGAAGCATCGCGCCGCGTATCTGCGACAGGTGCGGCGCCGCACAGCTTAACCCCTCCAGTGCGGTCTCAAATTCCTCGAAAATCGAAGGTGTGCGAATGAGCGTGGCCAGGATCACTGCTTCACGCAATTCCACCTGATTTTCCTCGCGAGATGCGGCCAGCAAAGATGACTTGGTGCTGGCACGCACCGGCTCTTGTTTCTTCCAACGGCCCGCACCCCCGCCCTGACGACGCGGATTGAAAAGCTGCCAGCGCAGGTCCTTGATTGCTTGCCCATAATGGCTGCGGATCGAGGGATCGCGAATGAGTTTGATCTTTTCGCGTAGTGCCTTGTCGAGCGCCGCCTTGCGTTCGGGGCTGTCGAAGTTTTGCCCTTCGGTCTCGCGGTGCCACAAAAGCTGCACCATCGGAAGCGCCTGATCGAGCAGCTTTTGCACCGCCCCAGCCCCGTCAGACCGCAAGAGATCATCTGGGTCCTTACCCTCGGGCATTATGGCAAAGCGCAGGGACTTACCGGCCTCCAAGAGCGGCAGCGCAAGGTCAATCACCCGGTGCGCCGCGCGCAGACCCGCCGTGTCACCATCCAGCGCGATAATCGGCTCGTCGGCAATACGCCAGAGCATCGCCAGCTGATGCTCGGTCACAGCCGTGCCCAGAGGGGCGACGCTGGCGCAAAACCCGGCTTGGGCCAGGGCGATGACATCCATGTACCCCTCGGCCACCACCAAAGACTGCCCCTTGCCCGCTGCCTCACGCGCAGGCCCGTGATTGTAGAGCGTGCGGGATTTGTCAAAAAGCTCGGTCTCGGGGCTGTTGAGGTATTTGGCGTTGTCGTTGGGGTCCATCGCGCGGCCACCAAAGGCGATGCAGCGCCCGCGTGGGTCTCGGATCGGATACATGATCCTCCCACGAAACGTGTCATATGGCTTGCCACCCTTCTGACTCGGCTTGGCCAGACCACAGCCCAGGATCAGATCATCCTCGATGCCCTTCCCCTTCAGCGCGTCCCAAAGCCCTTGCCAGGTGTCGGGCGCAAAGCCGATCTCGAACCGCTCTTGCGCGGCCTCATCCAGCCCCCGGCCCGCAAGATAATCTCGCGCCGCCGCCCCTGCGCCAGCTTTCAGCATCAGCCGAAAGTGGCGCACAGCGGCCTCCATGACCTCGGCGAGCTGCGTGCGCCGGTCGGCCTTTTCCTGCGCTTGCGGATCCCGCTCGGGCATTTGCATCCCCGCCTCTCCGGCCAGAATGCGCACCGCTTCCATGAACTCGACATTCTCAGTCTCGCGCACGAACGAAATCGCATCACCTTTGGCATGGCAGCCAAAGCAATAATAATAGCCCTTGCGATCATCGACGTGAAAGCTGGCGGTTTTTTCCTGATGGAAGGGGCACGGTGCCCACATATCGCCCTTGCCCTGATTGGACTTGCGCGTGTCCCACATGACCTTGCGGCCCACGACCTGCACGATCGACGTGCGGGTGCGCAACTCATCAAGGAATCCGGGTGGCAGGCTCATGGACTATATATGCGGCAAGACTGGCCGCTCGCCAAGGCGCATCCGCAGAGTATTCTCAGGGATCGTAGCCCAAACAGCTTTTCTCGTAAGTCGCGCCGATGGTTTTGTCGGCGCCATCTTCGGCAATCACCTCTGCCTCTAACGTGTACACCCAATCCACCAATGGTCCGACAGTGGGTTGATATTTCTCCGCCACGGCTGAGTCGCCCGTCATGAACCCGTCTTTGACGGCGTTGACATCTGCTCCGCCAGCACGTTCAGCGACAGCCTGCGACACGATTCCGGCCGTCACAGAGCAGGTTTCTTTTTGTTTTTCGTCACTTGCCAATGCAGGGCTTATCGCGCCGATAAGCACCCCCGCGCCGAGCGCGATTGCGATACGTGGCATATTACTGGTCCCTCACGCCTCATTTTTTGCGACTTTGGCAGGCTCAGCCACGCGCCGCAACCCCTTCCATCGCGTCAGTGATCTCATGCAGCGCTGTGCGGGCAAAGGCGCGGAAGATCATCAGCTGGAACTCGGTCTCAGACATCCGGGTAAGCGAGCTCATCATATGCGCCACTTCCGTGCGGGCCGTGCTGTTGATCGGGAATTGCCTCAGCCGCGTGTCGATCGGGCAAAGCCGCGCCAGCACCTCTTCAATTCCCTCGCCGCGCAGCGAAAGCACCGCCCAGGCATCCGACTGATCCGTCAACGCGGCCTCCTTAGCCAGTGCCGGGTCCGGTTCCACCCCGATCAAAAGCGCCATGTCGCGTCCGAACCAAAGGCAACTCGCCTTTTTGCCCGGCAATAACATGTTTGGCTTGGGAAAGGTGATCCCATGTGCCTTTTTCAACAAATCGGACACAGCTTTCTGTCGACCCGGATAAGGCGCAACCGAGGTAACTGCCCCAAGGTCGGTCACCTCTTGCACCACCATCGTGCCCACCTCGACGGGCGTCGCGCCCTGCAAGTGCGTTGTCGGCTCAAGCTTAACCACGCATCCGCCCTCCCTTGGCATCGAACTGCACCGGGTCCACCACCTCGCAGAGCGTCGAGACGCCGTTGAGATGCTCGACCATGCGCACCTGTTCCCCAAGCCGCGCGCGACCATTTTTCAAGAAACCCAGCCCGATCATGTGCCCAAGCTCTGGGGAAAACCCAACTGAGGTGATGTAGCCCTGATCGTTTTCGCTCTGCGCCTCAGCGTCAGGGTTAAAGAGATGTGCGCCCGAAAGGAGTTGCTTGACCGTGCCGATGGACTTCAGCCCGACCATCTGCTCACGCGCCTCATCCATCAATCCGGGACGGGCGGCCATCGTTTTGCCGATGAAATCCTTCTTGCGACTCATCATCCCCTGCATGCCAATATCAAACGCGGTCACGCGACCATGAATCTCGGCGTGGGTAACAAACCCTTTCTCAATGCGCATAACATTGAGGGCTTCCATCCCGTATGGACCGCCATCCAGCGTCTCGGCACGAGACAGAAGCGCATCAAAGAGCGCCGCCCCGTAGCGAGTGGGCACAGCCAGTTCATACGCCAGCTCACCGGAAAACGAGATACGGAAGAGCCGCGCAGGTATATCCCCGATTGAGACATGTCCGCAGGCCATAAAGGGCCAAGTGGTATCATCGAGCTTCTGCCCCAGCATGTCTTCCAGCAATGCACGTGATTTGGGCCCCGCTACGGCGAACTGCGCCCATTGCTCCGTCACGGACACAAAGCGCACTGCCATTTTGGCACAAAACGCCTGTTGAACGAAGTCGAGATGCCGCATCACCTGCCCCGCCGCGGCCGTAGTGGTTGTGACCAGGAAGTGTTCCGGCCCCAGACGTGCGCAGGTGCCGTCATCCATGACATGCCCGTCTTCGCGCAGCATGAGGCCATATTTCACCCGGCCCTCTTTCAGCGTTGACATCATGCCGGTGTAGACAAAATCAAGAAACGCTCCGGCGTCCGGCCCCTGCACGTCGATCTTGCCCAGCGTTGAGACATCGCAAATACCGACCGCGTCGCGGACCATCCGCACCTCGCGGTCACAAGACTGTCGCCAATGTTCTTCACCAGCCCGCGGAAAATAGCTGGGCCGATACCACAACCCGGCTTCGATCATCGGCGCGCCGAGTGCGATAGTGCGGTCATGTGAGGTGGTGAACCGCTCGGGCGCAAAGCTTTTACCCTGTCCGCCCGCGCCTAATGCGGCGATAGGCACGGGGATGAAAGGCGGGCGGTAAGTGGTTGTGCCTGTTTCAGGAATCCCCTGCCCCGTTGCATCCGCCAGAACAGCCAGCGCCGCGATGTTGGAGTTCTTGCCCTGATCCGGGGCCATGCCCTGTGTGGTGTAGCGTTTCATATGCTCGACGGAACGGAAATTCTCAATCGCAGCCTGTTTCACATCCTTGACCGTCACATCATTCTGAAAGTCCAGCCAGGCGCGGCCCTTGCCCGGCACAGACCACAGCGGTGTAATCTCATAGGCGCCATCCTTAGCTTTGGGCAGTTTGGCCTTCGCACGCTTGATCCCAAGATCATCAAGAACAGCCTGCGCCGCTTCCACCCCGCTTTGCAGACAGCCCGCAGTCGAAAAAATGCCTTTCGCCGCCCCTGCCACTGTCATGCTGGGAATGGCCCCCTCAACCGGGACAAAGGCCGCGATGCGCTCGTCCCAAACTGGACGCCCGCCCATGTGACAGCTGAGATGCACAGACGGGTTCCAGCCGCCGGACATGGCCAGACAATCGGTCTGTATTTTCTCGACCTCACCGTCTTGCTCTATGGTGATGGCCTCAAGCGCACGACGGCCTTCAGCATTGCTGACCTGCGCGCCGGGGTAAAATGGGAGGCCAAGATTGCACACCGCATCCGGCCGCACGTCGATCAGAGCTGCCACATGCACGCCCTTTGCCTGCAAATCTGCCACGGTCCGATGGCCCGCATCAGAATTGGCAAAGACCGCCACACGCTGACCCGGGCTGACCCGCCAGCGATTGACATAGGCACGCAGCGCACCTGCCATCATGATCCCGGGGCGGTCGTTGTTTGGGAACGCGATGGGCCGCTCAATCGCACCGGCCGCCAAAATCGCACGCTTGGCCACGATCCGCCAGAACGTCGCCTTTGGTGCTCCGGATCGTGCGGCCACCTCGGGGGCCATGCGTTCCAACGCGCCATAAGTGCCCTGATCATAGGCGCCGACCACGGCGGTGCGCGTCATCACGCGAACGTTTGGCATCTCTGACAGGCGCTTAAAAATCATTTCTGCCCAGAGGTTTCCCGGTTGACCTTCAACCTCCTCCCGTTCGGCGTTGAGCCGCCCGCCCACACGCATGTCTTCCTCCGTCAGGATCACATCCGCCCCGGCCTCTGCTGCAGTCAACGCTACCATAAGCCCCGCAGGTCCAGCCCCGATGATCAGAAGGTCGCAGAACGCATGGGCCTTGTCATACTTCTGCCGCGCCGCCTCTGGGCTGAGCGTGCCCAGACCCGCCGCGCGACGGATTACTGGCTCATAGAGTTTTTCCCATAAAGCTTTGGGCCACATGAAGGTCTTGTAGTAAAATCCCGCGCCCAGAAAGGGGGCAAAGAGGTCATTGACCGACATCACATCGAAATCCACGCTGGGCCAGCAATTCTGGCTGTACGCTTCCAGCCCCTCTGACAGTTCCACCATGGTAGCGCGCGCATTAGGCTCTTGCCCCGCACCGCGCCCCAATGTGACCAGCGCGTTGGGTTCCTCGCTACCAGCAGTGAAGATGCCACGCGGGCGGTGATATTTAAAAGACCGCGCCACAACCTTGATATCATTGGCTAAAAGCGCTGAGGCCAGCGTATCTCCGGAAAACCCGAGATACCGCCGTCCGTCATAGGAAAATCCAATCCGCCGGCTGCGATCAAGGAGGCCCGCCCCGTCCAACCTCATGACGTATCCTCTGCCAGTTGCGTTGCGATCACCTCATGCGTGGCGGTGTTGCGCGTGACCACAACCCACGCGCCACATCCCATCTCGTGATACCACAAGTCGCGCGTCTCACCGCAGGGGTTGTCGCGATTGTGGACATAATCATCCCACGCCTCTGCTCCGGCATCCTCTGCCGGTCGATCCAAGGCCAGCGCGTGACCAGAGTAATAGAATTCTCGGCGGTCACGCTCTCCGCAGATAGGGCATGTGATCCTCATCTCACAACCCCCTGCTTCTTCTGGGAAAACCACACGAACATACAAACGCTCTAATGCAAGTTATGCTGTGCACCGGTGCCCTCCTCGTCCATCAGACCATAGCCTGTCCGGAACCGATCCAGCCGCAACCGCGCGGCGGCTTTATGCGGGGTGCCCGTCGCCACCAGATGTGCCATGCAGTGCCCGGATGCCGGAACCGCCTTGAACCCGCCGTAGCACCAGCCGCAATTGAGGTAGAGCCCGTCGATATGGGTCTTATCGATGATGGGGGAGCCATCAGGGCTCATATCCATGATCCCGCCCCAGCTGCGCAGCACCTTGGCCTGTCCGATCATCGGCATAAGCGTCATGCCCGCTTCCATTACATGCTCCACCAAAGGCAGGTTACCGCGTGCGGCATAAGAGGCGTACATGTCCAAATCCCCACCAAAGACCAGCCCGCCCTTGTCCGACTGGCTGATATAGAAATGCCCCATGCCAAAACTGATGACATGGTCAATACAGGGCTTCAGCCCTTCAGTGACAAAGGCTTGCAACACGTGGCTTTCAATCGGCAGGCGCATCCCGGCCATGGCGGCGGTCTGGCTGGAGCGTCCGGCGGTGATCATAGCGACTTTCTTGGCGCGAATGGCACCCCGCGAGGTTTGAACGCCCGTCACTTTGCCGTATTCCACGTCAATGCCGGTGACTTCGCAATTCTGGATCAAGTCCACGCCCCGGTCACTCGCCCCGCGCGCATAGCCCCAGGCCACGGCGTCATGCCGCGCCGTGCCCGCGCGCCGCTGCAGCAAACCACCGTAGATCGGAAACCGCGCCTGATCATAGTCGAGATAAGGTACCATGCGTCTCAACTGCGCCACGCTCAGAAGCTCCGCATCATCGCCCTGATTGCGCATCGCATTGCCCCGCCGGATGGCGGTATCGCGCTGTCCATCGGAATGGAACAGCACAATCTGGCCCCTCTGCGAGTGCATCACATTGTAATTCAGGTCCTCTTCGAGCCCCTCCCAGAGCTTTAAGGAATGGCTGTAGAATTCTGAATTTCCTGGAAGAAAGTAATTCGCACGCACAATCGTCGTGTTCCGTCCGACATTCCCGCCCCCCAGATACCCTTTCTCCAGCACGGCCACGTTGGTGATCCCGTGTTCCTTGGCCAAATAGTACGCCGTCGACAATCCATGCCCACCGCCGCCGATTATCACCACGTCATAGGCATCCTTGGGGCTGGGATCGCGCCAATGCGCTGACCAGCCTTTGTTGCCGGTCAGCCCTTCTTTGATCACACGCAGCCCCGAAAACCGCATCACATTCTCCTTTAAAGCGTTTCGCGATGAACCTGAATCACAGATGATCGCGAAACGCAGCGCAACACTCAATCGTTGCACGCGTTTCGCCTTTCGCTGATGTCTCAGGTTAAAGGCGAAACGCTTTGGTGCATGGACCGGAGTGAAGCAATTTGCGCAGGCGGGCGCAATCGGTTGCGGCAATTTCTTGAGCCAAAACCGACACGCGCCGAAGTTCGCAAAGCGTGCAGGTTACTTCAAATGATCTGGCCGCGCGGCCTTTCGTGTTTCAAGCGTGATCACTTCAACAGGCGCGATGGGTGCGCCGTCGGATTGGCGCAAAGGGCTTTTGCGCCCCCGCCCGGTCATGCGCGCCAGCACGGCGCGACTCAGCGCGGCAGCAAGAATCTTGACCATACCGGATGATTTTTCGGGCGCTCCCATGCCAGGACGGGCGCTCTCGGCGAAGGCATGACATCGCACCTGCCCCAATACAGTGTCAGCCTCTTCTACCTCCGGCTGGCGAAGCGGTATGCTGACGAAAGGCACGTTGAGGTTGCGTAGGGTGCTGAACATCAAGGTGCCGCAGCACATTGCATACCAACGATATCCTCCGCGCGGCGACAACTTATATATTTTAAGGTTTTCAACGCCTTGCAGAAACGTCATTCGGTCTGGGGTGCTCTGCCAGATATCGGATGCACCCACAGGGGCCAGCGTATCCTGGTCAGGATCATTGAGCCGCGCCGCTGTCTGGCAATCCCCGCAATAGCACCTTAGCCGCGTGCCCGCCGCAAAGGCGGGCACGTGGATTATCGTTTTTGTGGCACCGCAACGGCACGTATGAGAGACGTCACCGGGCACCACACCAGCGCTCAGAGACCGAGCGCACGATAGCTTGCCGCCACCTTTTCAATGGCCACAAGGTACGCCGCCGTACGTAGGTCGGTCACATCATCCCGCTCATGCCAGACCTCGCGCATCGACTGATAGGCCGTGCGCATCGTGTCATCGAGGCCCGAGCGCACAAGCTCAAGCTCCCCTGCGCCGCGCAGGTATTTCTGTTTGAAACCCGGTGTCAGGGTCCAACCCAGTTCTTTGTCGGCACTCAGTTGTTCAAGCTCATCCACGATCAACTGGTGGCGCGCCTCTTCCTGACGGCGACCCATCCGGCCAAAGCGAATATGGCTGAGGTTTTTGACCCATTCAAAGTAAGACACGGTCACGCCCCCAGCATTCGCATACATATCCGGGATAATGACGGTGCCTTTTTCGCGCAGCACATCATCGGCACCCGCTGTCACAGGGCCGTTTGCGGCCTCGATGATCAGCGGCGCCTTGATCCGGTCCGCATTGCCCATGTTGATCACGCCCTCAAGTGCCGCCGGGATCAGAATGTCACAGTCCTGTTCCAACACAGCCGCGCCTTCGGCCTGATGTGCCGCATCGGGAAAGCCCGTCACACCCCCATGTTTCATGATCCAGTTGCGCACCGCTTCGACGTCGAGACCCTTTTCATTGAACAGCGCGCCGTCGCGCTCGATGATCCCGGTGATGACACAGCCATCTTCCTCTTGCAGGAATTTCGCGGCGTGATACCCCACATTGCCAAGGCCCTGCACAATCACCCGTTTGCCATCCAACGTGCCGCTCAGCTTGGCCGCCTTGATGTCTTCGGGGTGACGGAAAAATTCCTGCAACGCATATTGAACGCCGCGCCCCGTGGCCTCGGTCCGGCCCTGAATGCCACCGGCATTGACAGGTTTTCCCGTGACACAAGCCCGGCTGTTGATATCGGTTGTATTCATGCGCCGATACTGATCCGCGATCCACGCCATCTCGCGCTCGCCCGTGCCCATGTCGGGGGCTGGGACATTTTGCGACGGGTGAATAAGGTCACGCTTGGCCAGTTCGTAGGCAAACCGGCGTGTGATCAATTCAAGTTCATGATCGTCCCATTCGCGCGGATCAATCCGCAACCCGCCCTTGGAGCCACCAAAGGGTGCTTCCACCAGAGAACATTTATAGGTCATGAGCGCGGCAAGCGCCTCGACCTCATCCTGGTTCACGCCCATGGCATAGCGAATACCGCCCTTGACCGGCTCCATATGTTCCGAATGCACGCTGCGATACCCGGTGAAGGTATGGATTTGTCCACGCAATCGCACGCCAAAACGCACGGTGTAAGTCGCGTTGCACACGCGAATTTTCTCTTCCAACCCAGGTGGCAAGTCCATCAGCGACACGGCGCGGTTGAACATGAGATCCACACTTTCCCGAAAGCTTGGTTCTTTTATGGGCGCGTTCATTGGGTTCTCCTCCCTTCGCGTTATTTAGGCAAGCTGCTTCTATCTGGCGCTTTTCACTACATCGTTAATGGAGAACGGGCATTTGTCCAGCAACACAAACTGGGGATCTCGAAGAAAACCGCCCTCAAAGTCGTGAACCACGGCTTTGTCTCCGCAGCGAAAACAAAAACAGATTTCGTGTCGTTTTGTAGAGCAGAGACGCTTCAATCCTACCTATTTTAAAGGCCCTGCGCCATAATTTGAACACAGACCTCTACGATAAACGCTACGTCGAATTCCGTTTACAGGGGCGAAATCCGCCCCACTGAGGTGTCATTATGATGGTTTATACTGGACCAACCAAAAAGGGCCGTAAGGGTGCATGTGCCCGGTCGTCCCTAATCACGAAATCAACCAAACGAATTGCGTGTGCATTCCGCAAAGCCGAAGAAGGCGCCGCAACGATCCTGACGCTTTTCATCTTCATGTTCATGCTTGTCATGGCTGGCATCGGCATTGACATGATGCGTTTCGAGATGGAACGCGCCCGTCTGCAGGCCACTCTTGACGCAGCCGTGCTGGCCGGTGCCGGCGCACCGTTTGGCGAAGATCCCAAAGCCATCGTGCAAGACTATTTCGCCAAAGCGGAAATGTCCGAATTCTTGAACGCATTCGAAGAGGGCGACGTACAAACATCGCTCAACGCCTCCAGCGTGCACGCCAGTGCCGAGATGACGATGGACACTTACCTGATGAAGCTGTCAGGTGTTGAGAGCCTCACCGCGCTT